>NZ_JBQFLX010000005.1:0-261033 GCF_056531525.1 Ruegeria sp. N11 | reverse complement strand
AAATTCGCTTCCGTCTATTCCTCCGTATACAACCACTTCAACCAGGAAAGATCGCTAACCAGCCGAGACACCTTCAAGCTGACCCGCGCCGACGCTCTCGCCGAGTGGCGTCAACTTTGTTCCGGATAGGTTCACGGTTTCCGCGGCAAACTGAGACTGGTTCGAATTCGTCTGACAGCACCGCCACAAACCAAACGAAGCCCAGATCCAGCCGTCTTCTGAGAGCCGCTGATTCAGACTTTTTTCGTTTGACCTATTTCGGTCGAGTCATATCCTTGCAGCTGACTGACCAGCGGTCCTTCTTTCAATAACAAATTACCCATTCAAAAAGGCCGCTTTTGTCGACTGCGTCAGGCGCACGGCGTTTGATGCCGATCCACGCATTGAAGTTGGAGTTTTTGGATGAACGGCTCGGAAAGGCTCTCGGAAAAGTCTGTTCTCGGAACATGGAAACTTGTCGCTTATCGCTTTGACTACGACGATGGCACGCACGAGGAACCATACGGGCCCGATCCGATTGAAATGCTTCACTATTCTGAGGACGGGCATGTATTCGTGCACATGATGTCGGCTGGTAGACAACCTTTTGGTTCGGACAGTTCGACCGCAACAAGCGAGGCCGCCCAAGCGGCACTCGGAAGCCACATCTCCTATTGCGGTACGTTTCAAGTCTCTGACCAAACGGTCAATCATGAAGTACTAGTCTCGGTTTTGCAGGATTTTGTAGGCCTGACCTTGCAGCGGGAAATTGAGGTCGCAAAAGATCGGCTTACGCTTCGTGGCAAGAACGCGACATTTGGAGGGAAACGTGGAACGGCCGTGCTGGAATGGGCGCGTGCAGATTGAAAGGACTTGCTGTCGAGTTTCCCCTGAATGCTGGCCCACAGGATCCCGACGGCGGCTTACTTTGGATAGGAGGAGAGTAATGGCGCGCATTCTGGATTTTTCAGAGCAGAACGTCATGGTGACAGGCGGCTCAAACGGCATCGGGCTCGCCGTCGCGGAAGCGTTCGTAGACGCTGGAGCGAAGGTGACTGTGACCGGCAGAAGGGGATCGGTCGGGGAGTATCAGGCGGACCTTTCCGCCTTCCGATACCATCAGGTGAACATGGAAGACGAAGCCTCGGTAGCTTCCCTGGTCGCCGCGACTGGTCAGGTTGATGTTCTTGTCAACAATGCGGGAACCTTTGTTGATCCTCCTGAAGGCCTCTCTCCCGAGGGGTTTGATCGAAACATGATTATCAACCTCAACTCGGTTTATCGCCTAAGCCACGGCCTGTACCCGAAATTGGCCAAACGGCCGGGATGCATCATCAATATCGCCTCGATGTACAGCTACTTCGGAAGCGGATCGGGGCCAGCCTATGCCGCAAGCAAAACTGGGATCGTTGGCCTGACCAAATCGCTTGCGGTCGCTTATGCGCGTGACGGCGTACGGGTAAACGCCATTGCGCCAGGATGGATCCGGACCAACCTGACCGCAGAATCGCAGGCAAACGACACGTTCAGTGCTTCCATCGTCCAACGAACACCTTTGGCGCGCTGGGGTGAGCCAAAGGAAATGACCGGGACAGTTCTTTACCTTGCATCATCAGATCTGGCCGGATTTGTGACAGGCGTGACGATACCGGTGGACGGCGGTTACAGCGTGATGTAGGACGATGCGTCTGCGTTTTCAGGCCGAACTGTTCGTCAGAGAACGTATGGCGCCAGCCCCATTCCTATCACCCTGGATCACTGTTCGTCATGTCGGTTGGTCGCGCGTGGATTGATGGGGCGATCAGTGGTGAATTGACTGGATGCTGCATTGTATCAAGACAGCGGCGCTTTTATATCTGGCTGGCACATGCTGTGGCTTTGCAAGACAGTTGCGGTGAGTTTGACCTACTGGAATAACGCTTCATGATCGATCTGAGTTCTTTTGAACCACTGCGAAAAAGCCGCAATTACCTGATTTTCCAGCACCCTGAACAAGACAACGCGCTGCTCAAGGTCAGAACGGACAAACCGGTTCGCAGTCACTTTTTACCGCGATACGCTGAATGGCGTTATGGCAATCTGCGGCAGTGGAACCGCGAGGCAAATGAGTACCTGGCCGCCCTGAGCCGAGGATGCCCCGAAATCGAGCGTCTGGCCCGGTTTATGGGATACGCGTCGACATCAGCGGGGCCAGCGCTGGTCGTGGAAAAGATGACCGGCCCGGGCGGCGATCTGGCACCGACGGTGTATCAGGAATTTGTCTCGTACGACGGCGACAAAGACAAAATCCGTACGCTGCACGACGAGTTTATGGAACTTTTGGATGATCTGGAACGCGGCAACATTCTGATGGGCGACATGGGGTTGGAAAACGTTGTTCGCGCTGAACAAAGGGGCGGGCGTCTGGTCGTGATTGATGGGCTGGGTGAAAGGGTTCTTCTGCCTTTGACGCTGTTTAGCAAACGTGCGTATCAGCATTCCATCTTGCGGAGACGCAAGCGCATGTCAGGCAGCTTTGGCGAATTTTGATCCGCGAATCCTCGGCCTGCCATATCGTGGCCCGCGTACAGGGTTGATTTCCGGATCAGGCAGGACCGGCCTGCGCTAATTGAACGAAAGGAACGGTAGTGGAGCGTCAGAGGCAGGAGCAGTTGACCGGTGTGTTTTTTATCAACCTGGACCGCGTTCCCGAGCGGCGGGAGTTCATGGAGGCCGAGTTCGCCAAAGCCGGGTTGAGCAACGCAATTCGATTCAGTGCGACGGACGCGCAGGCAGAAGGGGCGCTTGAAGGGAACGGATATGTCCCGGGAACCGGTAGTCGTTGGGGCCTGAAGCGAAGCGAGATTGCCTGTTTTGAAAGCCACCGGGCCGTCTGGAAACAGATCGTGGATCAGGGACTGCAAGCCGCCGCGGTTTTTGAGGACGATGTGGAAATGTCTGCCAGCGCCGGAGGCGTGATTGAGACAATTCTTTCCAATGGCCAAGTCTTTGATTTTGTGAAGCTTGACTATTCTCCCAAACCGTTGCGTTTCGGGCCACAGGAGACCATTGGTGGTGTCATGGCAAGACCGATGCTGGAAATGGCACCCAGTGCGGCTGCGTACATTCTTTCACAGGAAGGGTGCCGAAAGCTTTTGTCGTGGTCGGAAAATTACTCAGATCATTTGGACGATTTTGTATCTATTCCGCGCCCCGACTGGCGCATGTTTCAGGTGTTCCCTGCGGTTGGCGTACAGATGATCTGGTCGAAGCAACAGGGTCAGACGGTAGAAACTGTCAAAGTCAGCGAACGGTCACAGGACAAGACAACGAATAGCGGTCTGGACAAGGGGCCGCTTTGGTTTCGGGTTCGGCGCGAACTGCAGGCGGCGGGTCGAAAATTGCGCTGGCGAATGGGGCGGCAAGAGCGTCTGCTGAGTCAGGGCGGCTATGCAGGGTTCATTCCCTGCGCCGAAGATTTGAGAGTCTGAGGCCCACGGATACCGGGCCATTCATGTCGTTGAAATCAGTGATCCGGTCATAAACGTTAACAAAACTTTCAATTTGATATAACCTTGCAGTGTTATGAAGAATTAACACGCAGGTAATTGGTGTGGGTCAGACAATTTATGAGAAATACGGCGGGTTCAAAACCATCAGCCGTATCGTAATGACATTCTACGAAATGGCGCTGGACTCCGATGAAATCGGAGGTTTCTTCGAAGACATCGACATGCCGCGTCTGATCGATCACCAAACCAAGTTCGTTTCGTCACTGGTCGGCGGACCGGCGTCGTTCAGTGATGAACGGATCGAGGCGGTGCATAGGAACCTGAACATCAGCCACTCGGACTTTGACGAGATGGCCGAATTGTTCGGGCAGGCATTGTCAATGCACGGAATGTCGGACGGTGATGTGAAAACGGCGCTGGCTGCAATCGAAGGGAAGCGCGCTATCATCGTGGCGCGGGACGCTGCATGAGTATTCTTGCAATCAATGAACAACTGCTGCGTGCAATCGGGGTAGGAGTGGCTGTTGTCCGTGCCTCGGATTTAAGTTTTGTCTTCTATAATGGACCCTTCAGCGAATGGTTCGGCACACCAGCCGAAGGACAAACCCTGATGGACTTCCTTCCGGACCTGGATATGCGAGAACTGGAGGATGTGAAACAATCCGGTCTGCGTTATTCAGTGGAGTTGCAGATCAAGCCGAAACGCAGGACCCTGATATTTGCCACGGCCGTTTCCCTTGCCAATGGCCTTTCCGAGCAGGTCCTGGTGGTCGAGTGCCAGAACATCACCCGCATTCGTGAATTAGAAAGCATGATCGACAGCTATTCGACCATGGTGGAACGCAATACGCGCGAACTTGAGCGGGAAAAGGAACGGGTCGAAAGGTTGCTGCTGAACCTGATGCCTCGTGCGGTTTACGAGGAATTCAAGACGTTCGGCGTTGTGACACCGCAGCTTTATGAACAAGTGTCGGTGGTTATGCTGGACTTCGTCGGCTTCACCGATTTTGCTGCGAAAACGGACCCGACAGTCACGCTGAGCGAGCTGAATGATATTTTCACGGCATTTGACCGCATCGTGGAACAATATGGATGTGAAAGGATCAAAACGATCGGAGATGCCTATCTTGCAGTGTCCGGCATGCCCGATGCGACGCCGGACCATGCAACGGCTGTCGCCCATTGCGCGGTCCGGTTCCTCAGGTATCTCGAGCGGCGCAACGAGACACACCCCCACAAATGGCAGGCCCGTATCGGGTTGGGCATGGGCGCCGCGGTGGGGTCGGTCGTCGGTATCCAGAAATACGTCTACGACGTTTTTGGCCCGGCCGTGAACATTGCGTCCCGACTGCAAGTTTTTGCGAATCCAATGAAAATTGTTGCTCCGGAAGAAATGAAGTATGCGTTGATTGACGAATTCCAGGTTTCGGATCTGGGACTCGTGGAAATCAAGGGCATGGGTGAAATGGACCTGATCAATGTGACGTCCGGCCTGAGCGTACCGCAACCCAGAAAGGTCTTCTGATCGGGTTCAGTCGTCCTGCGGAACCAGGCCAAGCCCCCTCAGGTAGATGCCGATGCCGGTCTCCAGAAGGTCTTCGGGCGGAAAGGGAGAGCTTGCGCCGGTATTTCGGGCAAACAGTTCCACGACTCCATGACTCATTGCCCAAATATGGGCGCTGAACATCGATGCGGGCGGGCGTTTTTCCGGCGGAATGTGCTTGGACAGTTCACTGGCGGCTTTTTCCAGAACGGCCTTGGCCCTGTTGGCGGCCATCGCCAGCTCAGGGGTCCGGTTCAGGGAAATACCGCTTTCAAACATCGAAATGTAGTGACCGGGATGCTTGCGGGCAAAGGCCAGATATGCTCGCCCGGTCGCTTCGAACGCGGCCAAGGCCGAGGGTTGGCCTTTGTCGTATGCGTACTGCATCAGATCGGCAAACATCTCGAACCCCTGACGCGCAGCTTCGGCGATCAGGTCTTCGCGGCCGTGAAAATGCCGGTACACTGCGGCAGGCGTTACGCCCGCCGTCTTGGCAGCTTCGGACAGGGTGAACCCGGTGGGACCCTTTTCTTCGATCAAGGACAATGCCGCCTCGATCAGCGCTTGTTTCAGGTTTCCGTGGTGATACCCGCGTTTTGTCATCCAGGCCTCAGGCGTTTTTTGTTGTCATAACTTGTAAAGTAAGCAGGCTGGCCCGTCCAACAACTGCACCATGTTTGCCAGTCAATCGTACGCCTACGACTCCCAGATGTCCGGCCCGCCGCAAATCAGGGGATCGATCTCTCCGATCGCGCTCTTGTCCTTTTCGTCATAGTCCAGCGCGTGCAACACCGTACGAATGGCGGCCAGTCGCGCACGTTTCTTGTCATCCGAGCGGATGATGGTCCAGGGACAGTGATCCGAGTGGGTGCGGCTCAGCGTTTCTGCGATGGATTGGCTGTACTCATCCCATTTTCCAAGACCGGCAACATCGATCGGGCTGAGTTTCCATTGCTTGAGCGGGTCATTTTCGCGATCCAGAAAGCGACTGAGCTGTTCCGCGCGCCCGACATTCAGCCAGAACTTGAAGAAATGAATGCCGTCATTCACCAACCCGGTTTCCAGCGGGGCGACTTGCCGGAAAAAGCGTTCCCGTTCTTCAGAGGTGCAAAAGCCAAAAACGTTTTCCACCACACCCCTGTTGTACCAGCTGCGATCAAAGAACACGATTTCACCTGCCGAGGGCAGATGCTGGATATAGCGTTGGAAATACCACTGGCTGCGTTCGGCATCCGATGGTTTGCTGAGCGCCACAACCCGCGCGCCACGCGGGTTCAGGTTTTCGCGAAAGCGTTTAATGGTGCCGCCTTTACCCGCCGCATCGCGGCCTTCAAAAATCAGCGCCACGCGATGATCCGAGTCTTTCAGCCAGGCTTGCATCTTGACCAACTCGATCTGCAAAGCCTCCATCTGCCGATCGTATTCCTTGCCCTTCATCTTTTCCGAGTAGGGAAAAGAGGGATTCAGAATTTCGCGTTTCCCGGCATCCTTGATCGCAGAGCGAACGTCTTTGGGCGCATCATTTCGGTAGTAGTCTTCGATCAAACCTTTGTCCGAACGGGCCATGCCTTACCTCGCGATAAAATCCATACCTGACTATGGATTAGCCGGAAGCCTAACGCAAACCGGCGCGTTGTGCGGCCCGGTCGATGGCCGAGGCAACCTCGGGCGCGGCGACCACTTGCGGCATATGCCCGATTCCATCAAGCAGGATCAATTCCGCACCGGGGATCTGTTGGGTCAGCGGTTCCGCGTGCCAGTCGGTTTCAACCGTCGTGTCAGCCGTGCCATGTATGATCTCGGTTGGCACGGAAATCTCTCCGTACCGTGGTTGCAGCTCAGTGATCTCGTTCAGAAGGTTGGCGCGTTGCCGTGCATTGGCATGCATTGACTCGGGTCGCATCGTCAGCCCGGGGCCGAAATGGGCGGCGTAGCCTTCCGGGGCTTTCTGCGGCGCGAACACTTCATCCAATGCGCGTTCGACAAACCAGTCCGGCGTGTATGCGGACACGAACGGCAATGCCGCTAGGCGCCCCGTCGTGGTCGAGGCGAGCCGATTGAAACCATCCAGTGGTGTTTCCCACGGGATGGCTGCCGGCGCGATCAAAACCAGTGCCGAAATGTTCTCGGGCCGGGTCACTGCCCATGCCAATGCAACGGAACCACCATAGCTTTGCCCGGCGACAATGGGTTTCTCGGCTCCAAGCTGGGCGGCCGCACGTTGCAGGATTTCGGCTTGCTCCGTGATGGTTTCGCCGTTCGGGTTAAAGCTTTGGCTGTATCCGAGGCCGGGCCGGTCAAACACGATGACACGAAAGCTTTGTGCCAGGATCGGAGCCAGCGCAACCGTCATGTCCCGCGTGTTTCCGCTGGAGCCGTGGATCAACACCACATCCGGTCCTTGGCCCATGACCACCGCGTGAACCGCAATGCCGTCAACGGTCAAGATGTCCCCTTCGGGCGGAAAAGCGGCCTCTGCGCTTTCCTGATATCGCGCGGCTCGCCACAGGGTGAAGGCCCGGAACAGGGCGAGGGCAGTCAGGAGGATGACGGCAACACGCATCGACCCGCGTCAGGCCCTCAGGTCGGTCATTTCCATACCGATCCGAGTGATATCATAGGGGGTGGTTTCGTAGATTTCGCTGATCCAGTTACCATAAAGCAGATGCGCATGGCTTCGCCACCGGTTCTGCGGTGTCCTTGTTGGATCGTCATCGGGATAGTAGTTCAGCGGGACATTGATCGGCGTGCCGTTGGCAACGTCGCGATCGTATTCCTGTTTCAACGTGTCGCTGTCATACTCGAAATGGTTGAAGATATAGATCGCGCGGTGGGCCTTGTCCTCGACCAGACATGGCCCGACTTCATCGCTGCCCAGCAAGGTGATCAATCCGGGTGCTGCGTCTATCTCATCCTGTTTCATCTCGGTCCAACGGCTGACAGGGATCACGCAATCGTCTGAAAATCCGCGCAGAAAGGGCGAGGATGGTTGCAGATTGCGATGACGGAAGCAGCCAAATGCCTTCGCGTCCAGTATGTGTTTCCTGACGCCATGAAAATGGTTGATCATGGCCATTCCGCCCCAGCACACACCGAAAGTGGAATGCACGTTGGTTTGTGTCCACTGGAAGACTTCCCTGATCTCGTCCCAATAGGTGACGTCGTTGAAATCCAGATGTTCAATCGGCGCGCCGGTTATGATCAGACCGTCGAACTTCTCGTCCTTCACCTCCTGAAAAGGGCGATAGAACTCCTGCATATGCTCGGCGGCGGTGTTCTTGGTTTGGTGCTCGGTCATGCGGATCAGCGACAGATCGATCTGCAATGGCGTGGCGCCGATCAGGCGGGCGAACTGGTTTTCGGTCTGAATCTTCTTCGGCATCAGGTTCAGCAACCCGATGCGCAATGGCCGGATGTCCTGCCGCATTGCCTGATCCTCGGCCATGACCATGACGCCCTCGTTGCTGAGGACGTCAAATGCGGGAAGGTCGGATGGGATCTTGATTGGCATACTGGTCAAGCCTTTGCGGGAACAAGGTAAGTTTGAAAACTATGTGCGGTTGCGGTGGGTCTCAAGAGTGCGTTCGATCAACTCGTCGAAATCTCCGGCGTCCCGGACCGACGCAATCTCACGAGCGGGAATAGTGACGCCCCAATTGTCGGCCATTGCCTGGTAACGCGGCTGGCGGTGCGCCAGAGCCTGCGCATAGGTCCACCTGATGAAGGCATCGGGGTCGACCTCGGTCGGGGCGCAGTCATTCAGGGTCAGGTATTCGTCCCATACGCGGGTCAGAAACTCAGGCTGATAGGACATTGGCTTTGGGGCTTTGTCAAAGCGGCGGATCAGTTCGGAGGCGTGGTTTTCGTCGCCCTTGATCCAGATCATCAGTGTCTGACCGGACAATTCTGACAGGACCTGATCTCTGGGATCGCTTGGATCGACCCACTCGCAGATCGATCCGCCCGTGTCACAGATGAAGTGCGGGTATTTGTAAAGCCGCTGAGCCCGGTCGACAAAATACTCGGTATCCAGCAAGGCGTGGATTTCTGCCAGCCGGAACTGTTCCTGCCTGCGGCGATATTCCTGCAGTTCCATTCCACCCAATTCCGGGTCGCCCGGTTTGCCCAGGTATGTCGCGACGGGCTTGAGGTTCTCGAATGAGATGTTCGAACCGATATAGATCGAGTCCGACAGCAGCAGGTCGCGCAGAAAAGGCACCTTCATCGCCTGCGCTTTGGCGTTGTCGGTAATGTACTCTCCCATGTAACGGGTCCCGATCCGGTAATCGATCGAGTAGTGAAACCAATCACCCGAGTCACGCAGAACGTTCGATACGTAAGTTTTGCCCAGGCCCGACATGCCGAAGAACAAAACCTTTTTCCGCGCTGCCTCGCGCCAGTCTTTCGCCGAATTGTAGATCATGACCCGCCGTTCCTTTTGGAACCTAGCTAAATCGGGCAGCGAGCGGCGTCAATCGCGCGGACCCGAGCGGTTGAGGATCAGCAGGCCCAGTGCCAGCACGGCAAATCCCGCAAACGCATTGGGCTGTAGCGTTTCGCCGCGAATAACTGCCCCCAGCACGATGGCGACAGGCGGAATTATCAATGTCACCAGCATCAGGTTTCCACTGCCTACCATCGCCAGGATCCGGTAATACAGCAGATAGGCCCCGGCAGTTGCAATCAATGCGTAATATCCGATTGCGACCCATGCGGAAATCGGCAGGGCAAACGTTGGGACACCATCCAGAAACAGAGCGAACGGCAGTATCAATATCGTCGACGCCGTCAGCATTCCAGCCGCGGCGACTTGTGGTGGCAGGTCGGACAGGGTTGCCCTGGCCCATGCCCCGGCTAGAGCGTAGGAAACTGTTCCCGCGACAATTGCGATCTGGGCCGTGCTTTGCAGTGAGAAACTTGTGAAATTTTGAAGTCCAATGGCGATGGTGACGCCTGCAAAGCCAAGCGCAACACCAACGATACGAGCTGGCGTCAAACGTTCGTCGTTGAAGCATAGTGCCGCCACGATCACGCCGAAAATGGCGGTTGCGGCATTCAATATCGACGTCAAACCGGATGTCACATAAAGCTGCCCCCATGCCATCAGCGAAAACGGAATTGCATTGTTCAGCAGACCCATGATCAGAAACGCCCCCCAGACGCGTGGGTTACGGGGAACAGGAAGCCGTTGAAACCAAACCACAGCCCAAAGCACCAGCATTGCCCAGAACACCCGATGCAGAACCGAAGTCACGAAAGGCACCGAGTCCAGCGCGATACGAATGGCAACGAAGGATGCGCCCCAAATCAGGCCCAACAGACAAAGTTCGGACCAGGCGCGGGCGGAGAAGTGTTTTTGAGAAGTCATGGTTTGTGTTCGCACGTCCGGACGTGCACGACGACCCGGATCCTGCGAAAAAAAAGACCCCGCACGTCATGCGGGGTCAATTCCGTGTCTTGGCGATCAGTCCAGAGCGTATGTGATCTGGAAGCCCACGCTCCACGCACTGTTGCCTGAGAAGTCTGCCCGTGCCAACGGTCCTGCGCCGTCTGCGGTCGCATCGCCGATATCGGTGTAGCGAACGCCGCCCGAGATCTTGGCCTTTTCAAGCGAGTACGTTCCGCCCAGGCCAATGCTCCAGAACCCGTCGGTCGGCCCCAGGTTGGAAACCGGATTGCCTGACGAGGATTCGTAGCCCAGTGTCACAGCTCCCGAAAATTCTTCCGAGAACTGATATCCCAGACCAAGAGAGTAGGTGAACGTGGCTTCGTCGTAATCGACCAGGTTCGAGGTCGGCGGATAGTTTGGCGGATTATATACCAGCTGAGGCCAGTCGACCCAGCGAATCGAGCCAAACAGAAGGGTCTTAGGCGCCACACCGGTCTGGAAGTCCAGGTTTACGGACTGCGGTGTTTCAATCTCGCTCGACGTGTCGAATGTTGCCACAGTTCCCGGTGTGATCGGGGGGCGCGGTGGAGGGTTCAGCGATTCCGTCTGCGACCAGTCATGGCTGATTTTCGAGTTGTAGGTCAGTGCTACGCGTGCCGCGATCTCGGGTTTCTCCCACGCCACACCAACCACATAGCCAAACGCGATATCGGCATCGGTATCCACTTGATATCCGGCGGCGAGCGGAACGGTAACGGATGCCTCAACACGTTGAGCGCGAATACCACCGATGGCGCTGAAGCCACCGTCGAACTTGTAGCGCAGCAGCGCCGTGATTGCGTCGGTATCAGCCGTTGCTTCCAGAACACCGGAGCGGCCGCCCGGAATTGGGTTCAATGACAACGGGTAATTGCTTGCGTATGATATGTCCGCCCCGAACGGCTGATCGTACATGACCGCAAAATCAAGCTTGTCGGTCAGCGATGTTTTGAAGCCGAGGTGGGGTGTGAAGAAACTGTTGGCGACATCGCCTGAATCAACGGGCTGGCCCAGGGTGGCGGGATTCAAGCTGGGCATGGTGCCGCTGACGCTTGGGTCGGTATACCCAAGGCGGAACTGAGCAACCGTACCTTTTTCGAAAATAAGGTTGATACCCTGTCCGCTTCGGTCCAGCCCCCCAGCCTGCGCGGCTGATGCACCGGCACATATCATGCACGCCTGTAGTAGCGCTCTCTTCATGTATTCCTCCCTGTTTGCCTCATAACGGTCGCTCTGCTTGGGTTGAGTGAATGGCAGAGCGAGCCCCGGTAGTAAGATTTGCGGATACTCGCTTTTCGTTTGTTTTAACGTCAATCGGTGACGGTGCGTTACTGGCTGCGACTATCCTGACTGACTGTTGCCAAACTGTTACGATTCTCGGACCAGACATTCAGAAATATCCCCGAAAAGATTACAGCCGCCCCCACAAGCGTCCAATTATCCAACGGTTCGGAGTAGAGCACCATGCCAACGATGGCGATGGTCGGCAGCCTGGCAAAGTCAAACGGGATGACCACGGTGGCAGGTGCAATCGCCAGCGCGTTGGTGATGCAGAAATGCGCCAGCAAGCCGGCTATGCCGACCAGCACCAAATAGGGCGCGGTCTGCACGCTTGGCAGCCCGATCTCGCCATCAAGACCAGCGGCAGCAAAACCCAGTACGCCTTGCATCGCGGTGAGCCAGAAAACAATGCAGCCGATCTGTGCGGTCTGTGTGAGTTTCTTGGTGGTAATCGTTGTAAACGCAAAGAAAACAGCAGACGCGGCGGCCATAATAAGACCCGGGCTAAGCGGGGCGGCACCGGGACGCGTGACAAGCAGGATTCCGGCAAATCCTATCAAAGCGGACAGCATTTTCAACGCGGTCAGACGCTCGCGCAGCAGCAGTGGGGAAAGGAGGATAACCCAGATCGGCTGGGTGAATTCCAGTGCAAAGACCTGCGCCAGCGGAATAACACCAACCGCGTAGAACCACAGATTCTGACCCGTGAAATGCAGCGTATTTCGCAGGGCGTGAAGCCCAAGTCGTTGGGCAGTAACCTGATGCCAATTGGCTGTCAGGGTCAGTACGGTTGCAACGATCGCAAAGCCCACGATGCTGCGATACATCATGATTTCGAAGGTGTCGTGAAACAGGCTTAGTTCGCGCCCGGCGACAGCCATTGACGAAAAGGATGCAATCGCACCCGTCATCCATAGGGCAGCTTTGCCCGTCTGAGTTTTGGTCCCGTTCACGTCAAGTCCATGATGTTAGTGGATCATGCGATTGAAAAGGAACAATAAATTCAAAGGGAAATAAACAGAAAAGCCGGGGTGGACCCGGCTTTTTGTCATTCCCATTCGATTGTACCCGGCGGCTTGGATGTTATGTCATAAGTGCAGCGGTTGATGCCTTTGACTTCGTTTATGATCCGAGTGGCCGTTTCGCCAAGGAATTCATGGCTGAACGGATAATAATCCGCTGTCATTCCATCCACTGACGTTACGGCACGAAGCGCACAGGCATAGTCGTAGGTGCGTCCGTCGCCCATCACACCGACCGTGCGAACGGGAAGAATGGCCACAAATGCCTGCCAGATGTCGTCATACAGCCCGTGTTTGCGAATCTGGTCGATGTAAACTGCGTCGGCTTCGCGCAGAATCGCCAGCTTTTCGCGGGTGATTTCGCCGGGGCACCGAATCGCCAGGCCGGGGCCGGGGAAGGGGTGGCGACCGATGAAACTCTGCGGCAGGCCCAGTTCCCGGCCCAGCGCGCGGACCTCGTCCTTGAACAGTTCGCGCAGGGGTTCGACCAGCTTCAGGCCCATCTTTTCTGGCAACCCGCCCACATTGTGGTGCGATTTGATGGTCACTGACGGGCCGCCCGAGAAAGACACCGATTCAATTACGTCGGGATACAGCGTCCCCTGAGCCAGAAACTCGGCCCCATCAATGGTGTCGGCGTGTTTCTGGAACACATCGATGAACAGCTTGCCGATGATCTTGCGTTTGGTTTCCGGATCGCTCTGGCCTTCGAGTTCACCCAGGAACAACTGGCTCTCATCCGCATGAATCAGTTGGATGTTGTAGTTGTCTCGGAACATGCCGACGACTTCTTGAGCCTCGTTTTTGCGCAGCAGACCGTGATCGACAAAGACGCAGGTCAGCTGATCGCCGATCGCTTCGTGAATCAGGATTGCGGCTACAGAGCTGTCTACACCGCCGGAAAGGCCGCAGATGACCTTCTTGTCGCCAACCTGCTCGCGAATCTTTTCGATCATTTGCTCGCGGTAGGCGCCCATGGTCCAGTCACCGCTGAAACCTGCCAGTTTCACGAAATTCTCGTACAGCTTCGCGCCCTTGGGCGTGTGGTGCACCTCGGGGTGGAACTGCACAGCATAGAAATGGCGATCGGTGTCGGCAGTAATCGCAAATGGCGCGTTGGGCGAGGTGCCGAACACCTCAAAGCCAGGGGCAATTTCGCTGACATGGTCTCCATGGCTCATCCAGACCTGCTCGTCACCGTCGGAAAACCATCCATTCAGGATATCCAACTGCCCTTTGGGAGTGACAAAGGCGCGTCCGAATTCCGCAGTGCCGTGACCGCTTTCGACTTTGCCGCCCAGTTGATGCATCATCACTTGCTGGCCGTAACAGATGCCAAGGATCGGAACACCGTAGTCAAAAATCTCTTGCGGCGCGCGCGGAGAACCTTCCCGCGTCACACTGTCAGGACCGCCCGAGAAGATTACGGCCCGGGGGGCCATTTCCCGAACAAACTCCATCGTGACTTTCTGATAGGGGTGAATTTCGCAATAGACATTCAGTTCGCGCAGGCGACGAGCGATCAGCTGCGTAACCTGGCTGCCAAAGTCGATGATCAGAAGGCGGTCATGGGATGTATCACTCATGTCCGCGCCATAGGCCAAGCACGGGAATTTCGCAAGTGTAAGGTCATCGTCGTCGTGCAGATCAGGTCGGAAGTGCAGGTTGCGATGATGACGGGGGATGCTTGCCACCTTGGGCTGACGCTGCTGGTCTATCAGCTTTGGCAGGCGTGCGAGGCAGGGATTCTAATATCGCGGGGGTGAAACGCGCACTTTGGCCTCTTCATCTCTATCTCATAATTCCCTTCGAGCGGTTCGATTTACCGAAAGCTGACGTTGATCCGGGGCACAAACTATGTCGCTTTTATGTTCCAATGGCCGTTATCTTCCAATGGTCCGAACAGTTGTCACGATAAATAGGAACACAATCTGAAATTACCTGAGTATGGGGAAAGCAAATGGCTGAAGCATCAGCACGTCGCCGGAGTCGCGGTGGGGGCGGAGCCGCCCGCCGGGCAGAGCGCACTGCGGTTCGGATCGAAACCGCCAAGTACATTGAGCGCAATATTCCCAACTTCGAGATTCTCAACGAAGAAGCGTTGGAAATCATCGAGACCAACGCCGAGACCATTCTGGAAGAGGTCGGCGTTAACTTCGTCGACAATCCCGCCGCTCTGGAACGCTGGAAAGAGGTCGGTGCGGATGTGGATGGCGAGCGTGTGCGCATCCCGCGCGGACTAGCCCGCCAACTGATCAAGACCGCGCCCAGCCAGTTCACGCAACACGCGCGCGACCCGGGAAAATCGGTTGTCATCGGCGGCCGAAATATGGTTCTGGCCCCGGTCTATGGCCCGCCGTTTGTACGCGATGCACAGGGCGGCCGCCGCTATGCGACCATGGAAGACTTCAACAAGTTCGTGAAGCTGGCCTATATGTCCAAGTGGCTGCACCATTCGGGCGGCACCGTGTGCGAGCCGACCGACATTCCGGTCAACAAACGCCATCTGGATATGCTGATGGCGCACATGACCCTGTCGGACAAGCCGTTCATGGGATCGGTCACTGATCCCAGCCGCGCGCAGGATTCGGTAGAAATGTGTGAAATCCTGTTCGGCAAAGAGTTCGTTCAGGAAAACACGGTCATGACCTCGCTTACCAACATCAACTCGCCGATGACCTTTGACGACGTGATGATGGGGTCGCTTGAGGTTTATGCGAAGAACAACCAGGCCTGCATCATCTCGCCCTTCATCGTAGGCGGCGCGATGGCGCCGGTTTCGGTAGCCGGTACACTGACTCAGGTTCTGGCCGAGGTTCTGGCAGGCGTTGCCTACAGCCAGATCATCCGCCCGGGTGCACCTGCGATCTTCGGCGCGTTCGTTACTTCGATCGACATGAACTCGGGTGCACCGACCTTTGGTACGCCGGAGGCCGCGCACATCACCTATGGTGCCGGTCAGCTGGCGCGGCGGCTTAACTTGCCCTACCGCTCGGCCGGATCATTCTGCGGCTCGAAACTGCCGGATGCGCAGGCCGCGTATGAGACGTCGAATTCGCTGAACATGGGGCTGATGGCCGGAGTGAACTTCATGCTGCATTCCTGTGGCTGGCTCGAAGGCGGTCTGGTTGCCGACTTTGAAAAATTCGTCATGGACGCTGACCAGTTGGGTGTTCTTCACCACCTGGCCAAAGGCGTGGCTTATGACGAAAACGCGCAAGCCATGGAAGCCATCCGTGAAGTTGGACCCGGCGGTCACTATCTGGGCTGTGCCCACACACAGGCCAACTTCAAGGAAGCGTTCTGGAAGTCAGACCTGCTGGATTACAAGCCCTACGAGACCTGGGAAGACGAAGGTGGGCGCGACACGAGGCAACTGGCCTCGGCTCGGGTCGAACACCTGCTGGCCAACTACCAGCAGCCGCAACTCGACCCGGCAATCAACGAAGCGCTGAATGCGTATGTGGCGAATAAGAAAGCCTCGATGCCGGACGCCTTCACCTGATAGATTACTGAAACTGCGAGGCGCGGCTGGTCTGAAATAACTGCGCCTCGCTTGAAATCGCAATCAGCAGATCCAGATGCCGCACCAGTGAATAGGCGGCGTCATCGCTCTGTCGTTGCGCCTCTACTTCCTTCTCCATATCCATCAATCGCACAAGGGCCGAACCGGTTCCGGGTAGTGATCGTATCCCAGAATACGTTGCAGATGCCGGTCACGGTTGTACTCCTGCGCCCCGAACTTGGCCGCGCGAGTCAACAGGCGCGGGCGGCGTAGCGTCGTGATCATTGTCATCAGGTCCTGCATTCTCGGGCTCCGTAACTTTTGTTTTTGCGAGGCCAGTTGTTGCACAACCTAAGCGCGTGGTGCCTTGTCTATATTCGCGCCAACGCTGCTTTCATGAGTGTTTATCAATTTGAATCAAATCTGGTTTTCGCCTTCAGGGGTTAACGAACAAGTAACGAAAGAAACCCTAATTAGAATTGGTTAACTCATACTCCGAGGGCGATCTTAGACAGAATTTCTTGTCGGCGAGGACAAATGACTATGGAAAACAACATGGCTTTCACTGTTCCGGCATGGGTGCCGGAAGGCGCGCAACGTTATCTGGATCACACGGAAACCGGCCGGTCGATCCGAGAAATTGCGCGAAAAGCAGGGTGCCATGCTTCGACGATTCTAAGGCAGATCAGGCGGATCGAGACGCGCCGGGATGACCCCCTTGTGGACGCGGCGCTCCAGTCTCTGGCCGAGACACATTTCTCTGAATCCAAAGTCAGCCCTGGTTTCAGTTCCGATGTTTCAGACGGGACGCCCGAGGGGTTGGCCGCCGCCCGGGATGAGGAGTTCACCCGCGAAGCTCTCAGGGTTTTGCGCAGGCTTTGCGAAACCGGAGCGGTACTGGCGGTCGCCGAAGAAATGGACAAGGCCGTCGTTGTCCGCGATACCGGCAACAGCGCTGCCACCCGGACCGCAGTAGTTGATTGCCGGATCGCCCAGGCGCTTGCGCTGAAGGACTGTATCAACTGCGACAACCCGGGTCGGATTTCACGGTACCGAATTACGGCGCAAGGACGGGCGGCTCTGACCCGTCTGATTGCCCAGGCGGAAAACAAGGCCCGCGCCGGGAATGATCTTGGCATGGCCGAAGCGCAGGCGTCGTTTCAGGCGCACTCGGCTTCGGGCAACACGACTGCATCCCAGCCCGAGCGCGCCCGGCGAATCCGGTATAGCGCCACTGAAAGCCCGTTAATCGCGCTGGCCCGCAGGCGCGATCGGGACGGCAAGCTTTTCCTGGACGAAACACTGGTCGCCGCAGGTGAGCGTCTGCGCGAGGACTTCGAACTTGCCCAGATCCGACCAAAAGTGGCGCAGAACTGGGACCTGTATCTGACAGGCGGTGGACGTGGTTCTTTCGGAAACAGCCCCCAAGTTGGAAACGGATCGTCGGATGCACGGGATCGCGTCGAGCGGGCACTGTCGGACCTAGGGCCGGGCTTGAGTGATGTGGCGTTGCGGTGCTGTTGTTACCTTGAAGGGTTGGAATTGGCCGAAAAACGTATGGGATGGTCTGCCCGGTCTGGAAAGATCGTGCTGCGCATCGCGCTGCAACGTCTCAAACGCCACTATGAAACGCAGGCCGGGCTCAATCGCATGATCGGATGATCGGCAGTCTACGCGATATGAGAGTCTTGTGTTGGTTGAGGTAAGTGATAATCAATGATTATGAACTTCACCCTCCGGCAGTTGCAGTATTTCAGGGCTGTTGCAGAACAGCGGAACTTTGGGCGTGCGGCACAAATTTGTCATGTGTCGCAGCCGGCTTTGTCCGTGCAGATCAAAACGCTCGAGGAAACACTGGGCGGTACATTGTTCGAACGTCAGGCCCGGGACATCCTGCTGACCCCGCTGGGTCGGGACGTTCTTGAACACGCCCGCCAGGTGCTTGGCGCTGCGGACAGGCTGGATCAGTTTGCAAGGGATCACTCGGGCGGGCACCGGTCGCTGTCGATCGGCATCATTCCGACTATTGCACCGTATCTGTTGCCCGGGGTTCTGGCTGGTCTGAGATCAGCAGACGTGTCGTTGCGCGTTCAGATTCGCGAAGCCCGAACCGAACGCTTGCTGAACATGTTGCGGGGCGGTGAAATTGACGCTGGGCTGATGGCGCTTCCGTCAGGCGGTAGCGAATTGTTTGAACTGCCCTTGTTCGAGGACAGGTTTCTGCTGGCAGGCAGCGCGGCCCGCGTACAGAGACTGGCGGATAATCCGGAAACCCTGCGACCTGTCGATCTGCAGACTGCGCAACTGATGCTGTTGGAAGACGGCCATTGTCTGACGGATCAGGCGCTGGACGTGTGTGGGCAGGACAGAAGCAGCGGTTTGATCAATATGGGCGCGTCTTCTCTGGCGACCCTGTCGCGGCTTGTGGCCGAGGGGTTTGGCCTGACTTTGATGCCCGAACTGGCCGCCCGTTCTGAAACCGAGGCCGTGCCGGGGCTGCAACTCATGCGGTTCGGGGCACCACAACCGGCCCGGACCGTAGGGCTGGTACGTCGAAAATCCACAACCGGAGAAGACTGGTTCGACAAACTGGCCGGTGTGATCAGACAGGTCGGCGAAGAGATCGTGACCGCGACCCGCGAATAAGAAAAAGGCCCGACTTGGGCGGGCCTTTTCAACTTTCGGACTTAGGCCAGTGCGGGCTCTTTCGCCTCGCTCAGATGCGCCATCAGGGACTCGGGCGACGAAACGCCATAGGGATCCTCGGGGCAGTTATCCATCAGGCCGGGCTCTTCGAACCACGCTTCGACCACACCGTTATTGACGATGGCTGCATAGCGCCACGAACGCATGCCAAAGCCCAGATTGTCCTTGTCGACCAGCATTCCCATTTTGCGGGTGAACTCACCCGAACCGTCCGGGATGACCTTGACGTTTTTCAGGCCCTGATCCTGTGCCCATTTATTCATGACAAAGCTGTCATTGACAGACATGCAGTAAATTTCGTCGATACCTTGGGCGGCGAAGTCGGCATGGCCGTTTTCGAATCCAGGCAATTGGTAGGTCGAGCATGTGGGCGTAAATGCGCCCGGTAGCGAAAACAGGATGACGCGCTTGCCGGCAAAATAGTCAGCCGTGGTTTTGTCTTCCCAGCGGAACGGGTTTGGCCCCTCGACGGCTTCGTCGCGAACGCGGGTGTGGAAGGTCACGTCAGGGAGTTTTGCATCGGTTTTCATAGTCGTATTCCTGTGATTCAAGTCTGATTGAGGTGTGATCTAAAACAGTTCTAAATCGCAATCAATGACCGTTATTCTGCATTTGCACGGTTGCCGGATGCCATCGGAAACCACTGGAATTGAAAGTTTTAACATAAATCGGCTTAGAGGATACTGCGCCTGCATCAATTGGCAGCATGGCGGCTATGCACCTGTGGTGTAGATCGGCCATACGGACTATGTTAGGGAAAGAAAATTGACCCAAAGTCAGGATACCGAGCCGTGCGTGATCTGAAGATTCCCGAACAACGCCACCCTGAAAAAGCGCATCGCCCCGACAACGCTCAGCCGAAAAAGCCAAGCTGGATTCGGGTGAAGGCACCGGGTGGCAAAGGATACGCCGACACCAGGCGGATCATGCGGGACAACAACCTTGTCACAGTGTGTGAAGAAGCCGGTTGTCCCAATGTCGGCGAATGCTGGAGCCAGGGCCACGCCACCATGATGATCATGGGTGACATCTGCACACGCGGATGCACCTTCTGCAACATCGCAACCGGACGGCCGGACACTCTGGATGTGTTCGAACCGGGGCGCGTTGCACATGCAGTCGAGAAGTTGGGACTGAACCACGTTGTCATCACCTCGGTCGATCGTGATGATCTTGAAGATGGCGGGGCGGATCACTTCGCCCAGACCATTCGAGCCGTGCGCCATCGTTCGCCCAAAACGACGATCGAGATTCTGACACCGGATTTTCTGAAGTGTGATCCGGGAGTTCTGGAAGTTGTTGTCGAGGCCAAGCCAGATGTATTCAACCACAATCTGGAAACGGTCCCGGGTCTTTATCCCGAAGTGCGCCCTGGTGCCCGGTACTTCCATTCATTGCGTCTGTTGCAACGGGTCAAGGAACTGGATCCCTCGATCTTCACCAAATCGGGCATCATGGTCGGGTTGGGAGAAGACGAGCAGCAAGTACGGCAGGTCATGGATGACATGCGTGCTGCCGACATCGACTTTCTGACCATCGGTCAATACCTGCAACCCACGCCCAAGCACCACGGTGTGGATCGGTTTGTCACGCCCGAAGAATTCGCTTCTTACGAAAAGGCGGCTTATGGCAAAGGGTTCCTGATGGTTTCGGCCACTCCGCTGACGCGGTCTTCGTACCACGCTGGGGATGACTTCGCTCGGCTGCGCGCCGCGCGCCAAAAGAAGCTGGAGCAAGGGTGAAACCTGAAACCCTGTCGCGCCTGACCGCGCTGCGACACGAATTGCATCAATTTCCGGAACTGTCCGGTGAGGAACAAAAAACAGCCGCGCGGGTTGCCGACCTGCTGCGGTCTCTTGGTGCGGGTCGTGTTCTGACTGATATCGGCGGCCATGGCGTTGCAGCAGTATATGATAGCGGTCATCCGGGGCCCTGTGTTGCCATCAGGTGCGAACTGGACGGGCTTCCGATTCAGGAGCTTTCGAGCGCGCCCTACGTTTCGCGGGTCGCGGGCAAAGGTCATTTGTGCGGGCATGACGGCCATATGGCAATGGTGCTGGGCGTGGCCCAAGACCTCAGAGATAACCCGCCAAAATCCGGTCGTGTGGTTCTGATCTTTCAACCCGCGGAAGAGACGGGAAAGGGTGCCGCCGCTTATCAGGCCGATCCGAGGTTTTCTGAGTTTTCCCCGGATTATGTGTTTTCGCTGCACAATCTGCCCGGGCTTGAGCTGGGTCATGTCGAAATTTGCCGGCGCTCGGCCAACTGCGCCTCGCGCGGTATGCGGGTGGTTCTGACGGGAAAAACCTCACATGCCGCCGCGCCCGAGGACGGGATTTCGCCGATCGGTGCGCTTGCTTGGTTGTTGCCGGAACTGGCCGGGTTGGGGGCAGGCGGTCCGTTGACCGATGATTTTGCCCTGACAACCGTGACACATGCCAGCCTGGGCGAGCAGACTTTTGGCGTCGCTCCTGGGCAGGCGGAAATCTGGGTGACCCTCAGAACCGTTTCAGATGATCGGATGAGGAATCTGGTCGAAGAGGCCGAGACGCTGGTCGGACGAGCGGCAAACAAAGCAGGGCTGCAGGTCGAAATCACCTATGATGACATCTTCGAGGCGTGCACGAACGACACCGAGGCGGTCAAAATCCTTTCCGACGCCTGCGCGTCTCGGAATGTGGCCTATCAGATTACTTCCGAGCCGCAGAAATTTTCTGAGGATTTTGGGCAGTTCGGCAAAGCGGCGAAAACGGCGATGTTCTGGCTTGGGGCAGGGGCGGATCACCCGCAACTGCACAATCCCGACTACGATTTCCCGGATGCGCTGATCCCGGTTGGTGCCACGGTTTTTTCGGCTGCAATTCGCTCACTGGTTGGTTGATCGCTCAATTCACCAAATCGCTGACAATTCCCACGGCCTCAATGACGGTTTGTGTGTCGTCCGAGATCGACAAAATTTCGTCATCCACGCGGACGTATCTCTGACCGGGAGGTAACGGTTTCAACTTCCAGCCATCAAGGTCATCCAAGTAGTCGAATTGCAGATCTTTCGGTAGTTTTTGGCCTCGCGTGTAACGCTTTACCTGCCCGGGCGGAACAGCGACGCCATTATTGGATTTTATCGCCTTTTGGACTTTGGATTTGTCCGCACCTTTTGCTTTGCCTTTGTTATCTTTTGCATCCGCATAACCAGTTGTCAGAGCGACTGTAAAGGCAGCCACAAGACCAATAGACGACACTTTCATTAGCAGAAACCTCCTTTGTTCTTCTGAGGGTAGTCTGCGGTTGAGCACATTGTCCATTGATATTCGGTTGCTTGAATTTATTGACTTTTCGTACAGTAGACATTTCAGGGGTTAGTCACGGACTACCTGACCAACAAGCCAAGCACGCAATACAGCGATTGAAAGACCCTGAAATATTACGCCGAATACTAGCTTGTAGGCCCCACCTGAACTGCGCAGAACACGGCGAGGGTCCGTACGGTCCTCGGTCAATTCTCGACAAAACGAACCTTGCCGATGAAAGGCAGGTTGCGGTTACGCTGTGCGTAGTCGATTCCGTATCCCACGACAAATTCATCCGGAATTTCGAACCCGATCCAGTCCGAGCGAAAGTCAACTTCGCGCCGGCTGGGCTTGTCCAGCAAAGCAATAGATTTCAGTCGTTTGGGTTTCCGGCTCAGCAGCAGGTGGGTGACATGGTTCAGGGTGTGGCCCGTGTCGACAATGTCTTCGACAACCAACACGTCCCGACCTTCAATTGCGCCGCGCAAGTCTTTGAGAATGCGCACTTCCCGGCTGCTTTCCATCGAGTCTCCATACGATGACGCCTCGAGAAAATCGACCTCGATCGGCAAGTCCAGTTCCCGCACCAGGTCGGCGATGAACACGAAGCTGCCGCGCAGCAGGCCAACAACGACAAGCTTGTCCGTACCGCCAAACTCATCGGTGATCTCGCGACAGAGCTCTTCGATCCGCGCGGCAATGGCCTTGGCCGAGATCATCTCATCTATCACATATGCGCGGTCGCTCATTGCTGCCCCCTTGATCTTTGGCGCGCAACATACGACATGACGCGCCATTGTCACCTGCAAATACCGGACGCCATGCCCATTCATTCGGAAAACCGCCACCTGCCTTACACCGCTCAGCAGATGTATGATCTGGTTGCCGATGTGGCCAAATATCCGGAATTCCTACCATGGTGTGCCGCGGCGCGTGTCCGCAAGACCTTTGCTGTTGGAGAAGCGCAGGTGATGGAGGCCGATCTGGTCATCTCTTTCAAAGTCTTTCGCGAGCGTTTTGGCAGCCGCGTGACTTTGTTCGCGGATCAGAAAAGGATCGATACCGAATACCTGGATGGTCCGTTCAAATACATGAAGTCCGACTGGCAGTTCGAGGACGCCCCGGATGGCGGCTGCAATATCGCTTTCCATGTGGACTTCGAATTCAAGAATGCCATCCTGCAAGGCATCATTGGCGTTGTATTCAACGAAGCAATGCAGCGGATCGTGCGCGCGTTCGAAGCCCGGGCCGCCGAACTTTACGGCTAGTGTCCCAATCCTGAGGCTTTACCGGAGACGGGCGCACGCTAGACTGCGCTCATGACTGATTTCACTACCAAGATTGCCGCTTTCGCCGCTGGCCCCGTTTCGACCTCATCCCAGACCCGGATCGTAACATCCCTGTCCGTGCTCGACTGGATCGCGGTAGGGCGGGCGGGCGCGGACGAACCTGTGTCGAAAACCGTCCGCGCAATGGTTCTGGCCGAGGCCGGCCTACAACAGGCCCGCTTGTTCGGCGGCGGTTCGGCGCCCTTGCGCGCGGCCGCGTTGGTCAACGGTGCGGTCTCACATGCGCTGGATTACGACGACACGCATTTTGCCCATATCGGACACCCCTCGGTAGCGGTTTTGCCTGCTGCGTTGGCCTTGGCAGAATGGGACGACCGTATTGTCGTTGACCTTCTTGAGGCCGCGCTGGTCGGTATGGAGGTCTCCATCCGCATCGGGCTGTGGCTGGGACGCGGTCATTATCAAGCTGGGTTTCACCAGACCGCAACGGCGGGCGCGTTTGGCGCGGCCGTTGCTGCCGGGCGGATATTGGGTTTCGAGGCCGGGCAAATGGAAAGAGCACTGGGGCTTACTGCGACACGCGCCGCCGGGCTTAAGGCGCAGTTTGGAACCATGGGTAAGCCATATAACGCCGGTATGGCATCATCTGCCGGTGTCGAGGCGGCGCTGCTTGTTCAGCGCGGGTTTGAACCGAACTCCACCGCGCTTGAAGGGCAGTACGGGTTTGGCGCCACTCATCACGGAGAGGGCGACATCGTCTCTGCACTCGATGGTTTGGGCCATGAATGGCTGTTCGAGTCCGTCAGCCACAAGTTCCATGCCTGCTGCCACGGGTTGCACGCGGCGCTGGAAGCGGCGCGTGACCTTGACATCGCGGAACCCGAAGTGGCCGAGATCAAGATCAAGACGCACCCGCGCTGGATGAGCGTGTGTAACCAGATGTCGCCGGACACCGGATTGGGTGCCAAGTTTTCCTATCGAACGGTGATTGCGATGCAGGCGCTGGGATTCGATACCGCATTGCCGGAAAGCTATTCGGCCAAAACCTGCGCCGACCCGCGCATCGTGTCCCTGCGAGACCGGATTTCAGTCGATGCCGATGACAGCCTGTCTGAAACGCAAGCGCAGATATCTCTTCTGCGCCGCGATGGCGTTCGTCGTGAGGCGACCCATGATCTGCTGACGCCCATGGCTCTGTCGGACCGCGAAGACCGGGTCCGCGGCAAGGCGGCCAAACTTATCGGACACGAAGACGCGGACGCGATCTGGTCGATGCTGCGCACCGGGGGCCGCGCCCGCGAACTGCCCATCAATCCTGACGGTTAATCAACCCGCCAGTGCAGCGGGAAGCCCGGGTCGAACACGGTCACAGGGCCATCCCCTGTCTCAATTTTGGACGGGTAGGTCACCGCGTCGCCTTTCGTCAGGGTGAGGCTGTCCTCATTCACAGGCAAGCCATAGAATGCCGGACCGTTGAGCGAGGCAAACCCTTCCAGCTTGTCCAGCGCGTCTTCACGCTCGAACATTTCCGCCAGCAGCGACATGGTGTTTGTCGCCGTGAAACACCCGGCGCAGCCGCAGGCCATTTCCTTGTTAGCATCCGTATGCGGCGCGCTGTCCGTGCCCAGGAAATACCGCGCATCGCCCGAGGTCGCTGCGGCCAGCAATGCAAGGCGGTGTTCTTCCCGTTTTGCGACAGGAAGACAATAATAATGAGGTTTGATCCCGCCAACCAGAATGTGGTTGCGATTGATGATCAGGTGATGCGCCGTAATCGTTGCACCCAGTCCGGCCTCATTCGATTTGACATAATCGACGCCGTCTTTCGTCGTAATATGCTCCATCACAACACGCAGTTCGCGCGTCGCCCTACGGATCGGATCCAGAACGCGGTCGATGAACACGGCCTCACGGTCGAAAATATCGATGTCGGCATCGGTTACTTCGCCATGCACACAAAGCGGCAAACCGATGCTCGCCATTTTTTCCAGTAAAGGGCGGACCTTATCGAAATCGCGCACGCCCGAGGCCGAGTTCGTCGTCGCGCCTGCCGGGTACAGCTTGACAGCCTTGATCAGGCCGCTGGCATGGGCGGCGGCAAGATCATCCGGGTCCGTATCTTCGGTCAGATACAACGTCATCAGCGGCTCGAAACTCATTCCTTCCGGCAGCGCGGCCAGAATACGCTCCCGATAGGCTGCAGCCTGTGCGCCGGTGACAACAGGGGGCACAAGGTTCGGCATGATGATGGCTCGCGCAAAGTGGCGTGCTGTTTCGGGCAGAACGGCCTGCAACATGGCGCCATCGCGCAGATGCAGATGCCAGTCGTCGGGGCGGCGGATCGTGATGCTGTCGGTCATGTGCCCCGGCTAGCACAAGGGTCGCAATCGTGAAAGACCTTGTCGAACCATCTGATCGCAGTAAGTCCAGAAAGACCCGTGGGGTTGACGCAAGACCGGCACCATGCCCTTGTGTGCGAAAGGAGATCGGCTGATGAACCACCCCCAATCCATTGATGCGGTTCAGAAGATGTTGGGCGCGCAGGGATACGTCTGCGGCCGGTCTCTGGCGACCGTTGTGTTTCTGTCTCTCAAACTGGGTCGCCCGCTGTTTCTGGAAGGCGAGGCCGGGGTCGGCAAAACCGAGATCGCCAAGGCGCTGGCTTCCGGTCTGGGGCGGCGGCTCATCCGGTTGCAGTGCTACGAGGGGCTGGATGCCGCGTCGGCCGTTTACGAGTGGAACTTTCCTGCGCAAATGGTAGCAATCCGGACAGCCGAAGCGGCAGGTGCTGCCGACAGATCCGCCCTGCAGGCCGAACTGTTTTCCAAAGACTACCTCGTGGAACGCCCCTTGCTGCAGGCCATGCAACCCGATGAAGGCGGCGCGCCTGTACTTCTGATTGACGAACTGGACCGTACGGACGAGCCATTCGAAGCCTTTCTGCTGGAAGCTCTCAGTGATTTTCAGGTGACGATCCCGGAGCTCGGTACGATCAAAGCGCCGGAACCTCCAATTGTGATCGTCACGTCGAACCGAACGCGCGAGGTCCACGACGCGCTCAAACGACGGTGCCTGTATCATTGGGTCGACTATCCGGATTTCGACCGTGAAATCGAAATCCTGCATGCCCGCGCGCCCGAGGCTGCTGACGCCCTCAGTCGTGAAATTGTGGCCTTTGTCCAGCATCTGCGGACCGAGGACCTGTTCAAGAAGCCCGGCGTCGCCGAAACGATCGACTGGGCCAAGTGCCTGTTGGCGCTGGATGTCATCAATCTCAGCCCCGAAGTGATCGGCGACACACTGGGCGCAATCCTGAAATACCAGGACGATATCCAGAAACTGCAGGGGTCCGAGGCGAAACGCATTCTGGATCAGGCCAAAGCCTCACTCGAACCGGCGTGATGCTTCATCTTTTCCGAAATACTCCGGGGGTATGGGGGCAGCGCCCCCATGCATTGTGATGGCCGAGCAACTGCCGATCGACATTCCCGATGATCCCAAACTGGCGCAGAATATCACCCATTTTGCCCGCGCTCTGCGCAAGGCCGGGTTGCCGATAGGAACCGGCCGCGTCATTGATGCCATCCGCGCCGTTGAAGCCGCCGGTTTTACCCGCAAGCAGGATTTCTACTGGACCCTCCACGCCTGTTTCGTCAGTCGTCCGGAACACCGCACCGTGTTTGCACAGGTGTTTCGCCTGTATTGGCGGGATCCACGCTATCTCGAACACATGATGTCCATGATGCTGCCGGCCATTCGCGGTGTTCAGGAGGAGCGCAAAGCGGATGCAGCCGAAAAGCGGGCAGCCGAGGCTCTGCTGGATGGTGTCGAAAAGGATCTGCCGGAAGTCGAGGATCAGGGTGAGGAAACCGAACTCGACATTGATGCCTCTCAGACCGCGTCGTCCGAAGAACGACTGCGAAATCTGGATTTCGAACAGATGAGCACCGACGAAATCGCACAGGCCAAACGGATGCTGTCGCGCTTGTCTCTGCCGGTCAAACCCATTGCTTCACGCCGTGGTCAAGTCAGCCATCTGGGTCATCGTATCGACCGGGCCCAAACCTTGCGGGCCGCGATGCGGCAGGGTGGGGACATGCGGGACATCGCCCGGCAACGGCCCAGACCGCGCTGGCCCAACCTTGTCGTTCTTTGCGATATATCGGGCTCGATGAGTCAATACAGCCGGATCATCCTGCATTTTCTGCACACCGTCTCGAATGCGCGCGGCGCGGGCTGGGCCAGGGTTCATGCTTTCACTTTCGGAACCCGACTGACGAATATCACCAGACACCTGCATCAGCGCGATGTCGATGCAGCGCTGGCCGCCGCCGGGGCCGAGGCGCAGGACTGGGAAGGAGGAACCCGTATCGGGGAATGCCTTCACGCTTTCAATCGGGACTGGTCCAGACGGGTCATGGGGCAGGGCGCGGTGGTTCTGCTGATCTCAGACGGGCTGGATCGCGGTGAGCCGGATGCACTGGCGAAGGAAATTGAGAGGCTGCATCTCTCTGCAAGACGCCTGATCTGGCTGAACCCCCTGCTGCGATGGGATGGCTTTGCACCCAAGGCCAAGGGAATTGCGGCCATGCTGCCCCATGTCGACAGCTTTCGGGCAGGTCATTCCATCGCTTCGCTTGAGGAACTGGCCCAGGTCATATCGCGGACCGACGACAACGGCGAGAAAGCGCGGCTGATGACCGCGCTTTCAGAGCAGTCTTAGCCTAGCTGCTTTTCATTGCACTCTCGTGCCATTTCCATGGCTTTGTAGGTGCCCGTCAGATCGACGGTAAAGGCGAATTCCTTTTCCGGAAAAACGACCATGACCTTCTGTTTGGCCAGATCGTCGGCGAATTGCGGGTTGTCCGACAGGACATAGCCACCGGAATAACCCTTGGTGATGTTCCCTTTCATGCCAGTACCTTCGCCGACATACAGGTTGTCACCCAGCATGATTGCGACCGCACCTTTTTCACCGCGTTTGATATCGGTTTTTTCCTTGGTGAATATGCCGACGTAGCCAATCCCGCGGTCTTCGGTCAGCCCCATCTGAACCACGTTTTCAGCGCTGTCCACGGCTTCAATCAGACAGGACTTCTTTTCCTTGTCCACAAAGACTTTCCAGCCCTCGACTTCTCCATACCGTTCGAATGTATCAGCCCATACAGCAGTCGAGGCCATCAGCCCCAATGCGGTCCCCAGTGAAAGAATACGTTTCAATTTTCTCTCCGATTCAAAAAAAGTGGCAGAGCATCAGGCAGCTTGCCAGATGCGGGGTCAGGCTAAAACCTGCGCCCAAAACAATCAATCCTAGGGTTTTTTGAATATGATGAAGCCTTCAGGTTGCCCCAAGGATCCGTTTGTCTTCCAGCCATGGGTTTCTTGCTGACCTCGCCGCAGGGCTGACTTTTCATTGCAGCAAACCTGCCTATGTTGGAACGGGAAACGCCAGGAGGTTTCGATGGATCGATTCGACAATAGCCCGGAGACAGCACTGAACTGGTTCCGCAAGGGCCGTGGCGCGGCCCTGGCGACCGTCGTCGATACCTGGGGCAGTGCACCGCGCCGGGTCGGATCGCAGCTTGTGATCGGGGGAGATGGCCGGATCGAAGGGTCGGTCTCCGGTGGATGTGTCGAGGGTGCCGTAATCGTCGAAGCAATGGAAGCCATCGATGAAGGCGAGGCGCGCCTGCTGGAATTCGGTGTCAGCGACGAGGACGCTTTTGCCGTCGGTCTGGCCTGTGGCGGCACGATACGTGTTCTGGTCGAGCCTGTCGGCACGGTTCTGACGAAAAACATGCTGACCGATCTGGTTGCGGCGCGCGCAGGGCGTGAAGCCGTCGCGTATGAAGTCAATATCGACACGGGGCACCGGGCTTTACGCCGGAACGCGTATCACGAGAGGCTCCGCATGGACCGGTCCGGTTTTGAAGCGGACGGCAAGACCTTTGTGGCTGTCCACAACCCTCCGCTGCGGCTGATCATCGTGGGTGCGGTCCACATTGCGCAGGCGCTTGTGCCAATGGCGCGGATCGCCGGGTATGATCCTGCAATCATTGATCCGCGAGAAGCCTTCGCATCCAGCGCGCGGTTTCCCGGTGAAACCATTCTGACGGAATGGCCAGACGAGGCGGTCGCTCAACTGGGGCTGGATGCGCGGACCGCAGTGGTTTTGCTGACCCACGATCCCAAACTGGATGATCCGGCGTTGCAGGCCGCGTTGCAGGCTGATGTGTTCTATATAGGCGCACTTGGTTCCACACGCACACACGCCAAACGAGTGGACCGGATGAAGCAGGCTGGTTTTGCAAATGCGCAGATTGCCAGGATCTACGGTCCGATCGGACTGGATATCGGCGCTGCGGATCCTTCGGAAATAGCGGTTGCCATACTGGCGCAAATGACCGCCGTATTGCGGGGCAAGGCGTGAAATTCGGACCGGTCCAGGTGCCCGAAGCAGAAGGGGCGGTACTTGCGCACTCGGTTCAGGCTGGCACAACCAAACTGCGTAAAGGCGTGATCCTGTCGCGTGAACACCTTGAACAACTGACACAAGCCGGCCATTCCGAGGTTATCGTGGCCCGGCTGGAACCCGGGGATTGCCAGGAGGACGAAGCCGCCCGAATGCTGGCCGAGGCTCTGGCGCCAGACCCGGCCGCTGCTGGTTTCCGGGTAACGCAGCCATTTACCGGGCGCGTCAACCTGCTGGCGGACGGGCCCGGCGTCGTGGTTCTGGATACAGATGCTCTGCGGCAGTTCAATCTGGTCAATCCAATGATAACGGTCGCCACTGTCCCCCAGCACCAGCAGATGGAAGCCGGTGGGATGGTCGCAACGATCAAGGTGATCTCGTATGCGGTTCCCGGAGGTGACGTCTTGCGGGCATCGCGACTGGCCGAGAACTCGATCCGGCTGGCCACACCTGTCCACCGGACAGCCGGATTGATCGTGACCGACATTCCCGGCGGTCCACCGAATGAAAAGGGCATTGCTTCGATGCGTGGGCGTGTCGAAGCGCTTGGGATGGAGTTGAACGATATCCGCATCGTGCCGCATCGAACGCCAGATCTGGCCGAAGCCATTGCCGCCATGCAAGAGGATATCGTGATGATTCTGACAGGGTCTGCGACATCGGATCCCGCCGATGTGGCCCCCGAAGCCGTGCGCTCGGCTGGGGGTCAGGTAGACAGGTTTGGTATGCCGGTCGATCCCGGCAACCTGCTGTTTCTTGGCAGCTTGTCGGATCGTCCCGTCATTGGACTGCCGGGATGTGCGCGTGCGCCTGCCTTGAACGGGGCCGACTGGGTGTTGTCCCGCGTGGCCTGCGGCATCCCGGTCACCAGTGCGGATATCGCCGGGATGGGGGTTGGCGGATTGCTCAAGGAAATTCCGACAAGACCGCAGCCCCGGGCCAGAAAGAAGGTGTGACGTGGGGGCATTTTGCCCGGTCGCCATTGCGGGCTAAGATGTTGTGTTTGGCCAATCCCCCTGTTCGTGCTCCTGCCAAAGATTTTTGTTCTCAAACGAAAATTCCCGTGTTTAACTCGGCACAAGCAAAAAAACGAAATGGGAGGAACTTATGACACAGGTCTCAATGACCGTGAACGGAAAACCCGTGAGCGGTGATGTCGAAGGCCGGACCTTGTTGTCCAGCTTTCTGCGCGATCACCTGTCGCTGACCGGGACACATGTTGGTTGCGACACCGCGCAGTGCGGCGCGTGCGTCGTTCACGTGAACGGGGACGCGGTGAAATCCTGCAACATGCTGGCGCTTGAGGCGGACGGTACCGACGTCGGCACGATTGAGGGGCAGGCCAACCCGGACGGTTTGCTGAACGTGATCCAGCAGGCATTCCAGGATCACCATGGCCTTCAGTGCGGCTTTTGCACGCCCGGCATGGTGATGAGTGCCGCTGCGCTGCTGAAAGATAACCCGCGTCCGACCGAGGCCGAGATCCGGAAATATCTGGAAGGCAACCTGTGCCGCTGCACCGGGTATCACAACATCGTCAAGGCGATCATGGCCGCATCGGGCCAGGACGTTTCCAGCATCGCCGCCGAATAAAGCGGTCGCAAAGAATTTTCAGCGAAAATTCTTTCCCAGGGAGGAGAACAAGCAATGCCCAAAGACAGTGGCATCGGAGCCAGTTCCAAGCGGCGCGAGGACGTGCGCTTTCTGACCGGAGCGGGCAATTACACCGACGACATCAACGTACGTGGTCAGGCCTATGTACATTTTCTGCGGTCCGACATCGCACATGGCCGGATCAAATCCATAGACACATCTGCGGCGGAAGCCATGCCAGGTGTGGTCAAAGTGTTTACTGGTAAGGACTTCGAAGGCGTGGGCGGGATGCCCTGCGGCTGGGAAGTCACCGACAAACACGGCGCACCCATGCAGGAGCCGCCGCACCCCATTCTGGCGCAGGGCAAAGTGCGTCACGTTGGCGATCCTATCGCCGCCGTTGTGGCCGACAGCCTTGAACAGGCGCGCGACGCGGCCGAGGCAATCGACGTAGATATCGAGGAACTGCCAGCCGTCACGGATATGAAGGCCGCCGCGCAAGATGGCGCGACGCTGGTTCATGACGACCTGAAGAACAACATCTGCTATGACTGGCAGCTGGGCGAAGCGGACGACGCCAAGGTAAACGATGTCTTCGCCAACGCAGCCCACGTGACGACGCTGGATTTGGTGAACAACCGTCTGGTCGCCAACCCGATGGAGCCGCGCGTGGCCGTGGCCGAGTACAGCCGCGCGACCGAAGAGTATACACTTTACACGACGTCGCAGAACCCGCACGTGATCCGCCTGCTGATGTGCGCCTTTGTTCTGGGTCTGCCCGAACACAAGGTCCGCGTGGTGGCCCCGGATGTGGGTGGCGGCTTCGGCACCAAGATCTTCCACTATGCCGAGGAAGCGTTCTGTACCTTTGCGGCAAAAGCCTGTGGGCGTCCGGTCAAGTGGACGGCCAGCCGGTCCGAGGCATTCATGTCGGATGCGCAGGGTCGGGATCACGTCAGCAAGATCGAACTGGCGCTGGATGCGGACAACAACTTTGTCGGCCTGCGGACAAACACCTATGCCAATCTGGGCGCGTATCTGTCGACCTTCTCCAGTTCGGTTCCGACCTGGCTGCACGGCACGCTGATGGCGGGCAACTACAAGACGCCGGTCATTCAGGTAAACGTGAAAGCGATGTTCACCAACACGGTGCCGGTGGATGCCTATCGCGGCGCAGGCCGCCCCGAGGCGACCTTCCAGTTGGAGCGTGTCGTGGACAAGGCCGCACGTGAGTTGGGCGTCGATCCGATTGCACTGCGCCGTCAGAACTTCATCACTCAGTTCCCCTATGACACGCCGGTGGCGCTGACTTATGACACTGGAAACTACAACGGGACGATGGACAAGCTTGAGGCCGCTGCCGATCTGGCGGGCTTTGCTGCACGTCGGTCGGCGAGTGAGGCCAAAGGCAAGCTACGAGGTCTTGGCATCAACTGCTATATCGAGGCCTGTGGCATTGCGCCTTCGAACATCGTTGGGATGCTAGGGGCCAGGGCGGGTCTCTATGACGCTGCGACGGTGCGCGTGAACGCGACCGGGTCGATCAGCGTCATGGTCGGTGCGCACAGCCACGGGCAGGGGCATGAAACCGCCTTCCCGCAGGTCGTGGCGGACATGATCGGCATCGACGAGTCGATGGTCGAGATCGTGCATGGGGATACGTCCAAGATCCCGTTCGGGATGGGCACCTACGGCTCACGTTCGCTTGCGGTCTGTGGGTCGGCCATGGTCAAGGCGACCGAGAAGGTGATCGATAAGGCGAAAAAGATCGCTGCACATCTGCTTGAAGCGTCCGAGGCCGATATCGAGCTGAAGGATGGTCAGTTCAGTGTCGCGGGCACCGACAAGTCGGTGGCGTGGGGGGATGTGACTCTGACGGCATATGTCCCGCACAACTATCCGCTGGAGGTCGAGCCGGGGCTTGAGGAAACCGCCTTCTATGACCCTGCCAATTTCACCTTCCCGGCAGGTGCTTATGCCTGTGAGGTCGAGGTAGATCCGGACACAGGTCAGGTCAGCATCGAGAAATTCACGGCTGCGGATGATTTTGGGAACATCGTCAATCCGATGATCGTTGACGGCCAGGTCCATGGCGGTATCGGTCAGGGCATCGGTCAGGCCCTGCTGGAGAACTGCGCCTATGACGAGAATGGCCAGTTGCTGAGTGCGTCCTTCATGGATTACGCGATGCCGCGTGCCGACGATGTGCCATTCTATGGTGTCGACCATTCCAGCCAGACGCCGTGTACGCATAACCCATTGGGTGTGAAGGGCTGTGGCGAAGCGGGCGCGATCGGATCGCCGCCGGCAGTTGTCAATGCGGTGCTGGATGCGCTGAATTCGGGCGGCAAGGCGGTGGACCACATCGATATGCCGGTCAGCCCGTCGCGCGTCTGGGCAGCTATGAACGGCTGAGTTGAGAGGGTGGACCGGGGGCCAGCCCCCGGACCCCCGGAGTATTTCCAAAAAGATGAAGGGCCGGGAAACGCCCTTCGGAAAGGAAAAGCGAAATGTACAGTTTCGAGTTTGAAAAACCCTCGACCATAGCCGATGCGGTTGCCGCATTGGCGGCCGAGGATGCACAGGCGTTGGGAGGAGGGCAGACCCTAATCCCGACGCTGAAACAGCGACTGGCCGCGCCATCATCCCTGGTATCCCTGAGCGGAATTGCCGAGATGAAGGGTGTTTGCATTGAAGACGATGGCTCGGTTGCGATCGGAGGGGCGACGACTCATGCCTCGGTGGCGCGTGATGCGGCGGGGTCGTACCCGGCACTGGCGGCGCTGGCTGGTCAGATCGGTGATCCGGCAGTGCGCAACCGCGGCACAATTGGCGGGTCGGTTGCAAACAATGATCCTGCAGCCTGTTATCCTGCGGGTGTTCTGGGATCAGGTGCGACCATCGTTACCAATACACGCCAGATTGCGGCAGATGACTTTTTTCAGGGTATGTTCACCACTGCGCTGGATGAAGGTGAAATCATTACGTCTGTCCGTTTTCCGGTGCCGCAGGCGGCGAGTTACCAGAAGTTTCTGCAACCGGCGTCGCGTTTTGCGTTGGTGGGTGTGTTTCTTGCCCGTTTCGCTGACGGTGTTCGGGTTGCCGTAACCGGGGCCAGCGAAGATGGCGTGTTTCGATGGGGTGAGGCTGAGCAGGCCCTGAACAAAGAGTTCCGGCCGGATGCGTTGATGGACCTGAGGGTCAACCCCGCGAACATGATTGGGGACTTGCATGGCAGCAAGGAGTATCGCGCACATCTGGTGAACGTGATGACCAGACGGGCTGTCGAAGCGACGATGTAAACAGCGCAATGAACAGGGGCAGGCCCCGGGTTTACCGGGGGCTGTTCTTTTGACGCACTCTGGGCGGTTTTGAAGGGCGCCAGTAAGCGCCGGTTTCCTCACGAGCCCTTTGATATTCTTCCACGCGAATTCGTGCGGCGTCGCCGCCGGCGTCAAAGAGATGACCAAGCAAGCATTCCAGAACGGCCATTGCGCCCGAAAAGCTTGAGAAGTGGTGCAGGGATCGGGTGCTAACTGCAAGTACAACGTCGGGTTTGACGCCCGGGGCGATGACGTCACTGTCCGACAAAAGTATGATCTTCATTCCCATGTCGCGGGCATACCGCATGGCCTGAATCGTGTCCGCTGAATAAGGTTGGACGGTTATCGCGAACAGACAATCCTGCGTGTCCCCTTCGATCAGATCATCAATCGCGGAGCCCATTTGCCGAGGGATAAGCTGCATTCCGGGTTGTGCCATGCGTCCGGCGTAGCAAAAATAAGAAGCCAGTGCATGGCTGGACCGTGTGGCCGTCACAAAGCAACGCTTTGCATTAGATATGATTTTCGTGGCCATCTGCATTTTCTTGGGGTCTATCTGCCGCAACGAGCGGGTGACGACGTTCAACTCATTCCGTGCGAATTGGGATTGAGCCGTAGCGAATTGCCCTTCTTGTCTGAGGCTGGACAGCCAGTCCTGTCCCAGCTGTTCCTCTCGGTCTGTGGCCAGAGCGTGCCGAAATGGCTGACGAAAGGCGTCAAACCCGTCAAAGCCCAGCCTCTGTGCCAATCGGACCAAAACGTTGGAACTGACGCCGATCTTTTGGGCGGTAATTCGAACCGGGTCGATACCGAAATCTGCCGGATGATCGATAATGTATTTTGCGGCTGCCTGAAGCTGTGTCGGCAGGTCATCGATGGTGCGGCGAAGGCGGTTGGTCAGTTGGGTTGGAGATTCCGGCATATCATTAGAAAAACATATGTTATGAAAATGGCAAGTTGAAAACACGCGGTCAACAGGTAAATGGGGTGCAGGAACGCGGCTGGGGTTGGAGCAGGGAATGCAACGTCCGGAAAATGAAACAATCAGACCTTACGTAATGGTCGCGCCCAATGGCGCGCGGCGCGGTCACAATGATCATCCCAAGCTGCCTGTTTCGCTGGATGAAATATCGGCCACCGCCCGATCCTGTTTTGATGCTGGTGCCCAGGGGCTGCATTTGCATGTCCGTGACGATCAAGGTGCCCATTCTTTGGATGCTGGGCGATACCGAGAAGCGATTGCCGAGTTGAGCCGCACTGTGCCGGAGATGGACATTCAGATCACAACCGAGGCCGCGGGCGTTTTTGATGTCGCGGCGCAGTTTGAATGTGTGAAGCAGGTCAACCCTGGCTGGGCTTCGATTTCCGTCCGTGAAACTGCCCGTGCGCCGGAGCTTGCGGCACGGCTATATGGACTTTGTGCCGAACAGGGTACACGGGTTCAGCACATCCTTTATGATGCAGAAGATGCGGCTTTGCTGGATCAGTGGCGGGACAAAGGGATTGTGCGACAAGAGCAGGCGGATCGCCTGCTGGTTCTGGGCCGCTACACAACAGGTGGGGAATCGACACCTGAAGATATTGATGGTTTCCCGCAAAATCCGGCGCCGTGGATGATCTGTGCCTTTGGGAAACAGGAACATATGTGCCTTGCCGAAGCCGCAAAGCGAGGCGGTGATGTGCGGGTTGGTTTCGAAAACAGCCTGACCGACGCACAAGGTCGAACATGGACAGACAATGCGGCATCGGTAGCAGCGCTGGTCGCAAAAATTGAGAGGATTTTGATATGAGCCATGTATTTCCACGTCACACCAAGGCCGAACTGCCGGTCGCAGCAGGCGCTGATGGGTGTTACCTGATTGACGCTGACGGACGGCGCTATCTGGATTGCGGGGATGCGGCGGTTTCCTGTCTGGGGCACTCCAACCCGGCCGTGATCAAGGCGGTACAGGAACAGGTTGAAAAGATCGCCTTTGCCCATACAGGCTTCATGACCTCGGAACCGGCAGAGGAATTGGCGGATTTGCTCATCGAACACGCGCCGGGTGATCTGGACAGGGTGTACTTCGTTTCCGGGGGGTCTGAGGCCACCGAAGCCGCGATCAAGCTGGCGCGCCAGTATTATCTTGAAATCGGTCAGCCGGAACGCCGGCATGTGATCGCTAGACGGCAGAGCTATCACGGCAACACTCTGGGTGCGTTGTCGGCAGGTGGAAACGCGTGGCGGCGGGCGCAGTTCGCGCCGATGCTGATCGAGATGACCCATATCGCGCCCTGTTTCGAATATGCGGAAAAGCCCGATGGAGAGAGTAGCTTTGACTATGGTCAGCGCGTCGCCAATGAGTTGGAAGCCGAGATTCTGCGGCTTGGTCCCGATACCGTTATGGCTTTCATGGCAGAACCGGTTGTTGGCGCGACATTGGGTGCAGTTCCTGCGGTTGAGGGGTATTTTAAACGCATTCGCGAGATCTGCGACAAGTATGGCGTGTTGTTGATTCTGGACGAAGTGATGTGTGGCATGGGCCGGACAGGGCATCTGTTTGCCTGCAACCATGATGGGGTGGCGCCGGACATCCTGTGCATCGCCAAGGGTCTGGGCGCGGGGTATCAGCCGATCGGTGCGATGCTGTGTTCCGGTGCAGTTTATGATGCGATCCGGGATGGGTCCGGTTTCTTCCAGCACGGACACACCTATATCGGGCACCCGGTTGCGACGGCTGCTGCCTTGGCTGTTGTAAGGGAGCTGACTAACCGCGATTTGCCGACCCGAGCTGGCGTGATGGGTGAAAAGCTGCAATCAGCGCTCGAGGCTGCGTTTGGACAACATCCGAATGTTGGCGATATCCGCGGCCGGGGGTTGTTCCGCGGGGTGGAACTGGTGGCCGATCGGGAAAGCCGAACGCCCTTTGACCCTGCGCTGGGTGTTGCGGGAAAGATCAAGAAGGCCGCTTTGGCCGAAGGGCTGATCTGTTACCCGATGTCCGGAACGCGCGACGGCAGGAAAGGTGACCACGTCCTGCTGGCACCGCCCTTTATCATCGAGGACGAGCAGATTGATGAACTGGTCGCAAAACTAAGCAAAGCCATCGAGGTTTCGCTTCCGGCCTGATCAAGTCAGAGAATTCTCAGAGGGCCGTGCCTTCCATGGCCCTCTGGTAATGCGCATTGAACGCCATGATCGGGTGTTCTGATTGCGATGAACACGCGTCATCGACCACCAGTGCCCCAAACCCGATCGCGCCACTTTCCCACCCTTTTTGAACCGAATCCACAATCGGGCCATCTTCGGCAAAGGTGGTGTTGCGGTGTTGCAGGATGATCTCTTGTTCAACGGCGTTGGGTTCGGATTCGGGCAACCACCAGTCAACTTCGATCTTGGTTTTGTTCACGCTGACCGGGGTCCAGCGATAGGTGTTCACAATCCCACCGGGATAAACCTGCAGGGCAAAAAGCGGAAAGAACCACCAGGTCAGGAACTTGTCCGTGCGCGCTTCGGGGTCGGCGACATAGCTGTAGGATTTCTGACTGTCCGGGCGGGCCGGGCTGGCATGGCGAATGCCGTAATCATGGCCGCGCGTCCGGTACAGGTCCGGATCGACCACACCAGTTGTCAGAGTTTTGTGAACAACAGCGCAGTGATAGCATTCGTTGAAATTCTCGGCGACCACTTTCCAGTTCGCGCTGGCCAACCGTTCCGTCCGGTCCGCGCGTTTATAGTTGGGAAGGTTGGGCGCGTACTCAGCGATTTCGCCAAGCGCGCTTTCGGCCAGTTCGGCCATTGGCCGGGCGTCCGGGTCCAGGTTCAGCAGAATGAGTCCGAAGAACAGTTCAACCTGAACCGGGCGCAGCTTGTACTGGCTTTTGTCAAAGCCCGGAAACGCGGTGGCATTCGGCGCGGCGCGCAACTGTCCGGTCGTGTCATAGGTCCATGCGTGATAGGGGCACGTCATCTTTTTGGTGCAACCCTTGCCATTCAGCAATTCATGGCCGCGATGAACGCAGACGTTGTAAAAGGCTCGGATTTCGCTGTCCTGGCCCCGAATCACGATCACTGAGACGCCGCTGATGTCTTCGACAACATAGTCACCGAAGTTGGGGATGTCGGTCACATGGCCTACCAAATGCCAGGACCGCCTGAATATCCGGGTGCGTTCCTGGGAGAAAAAAGCCTCATCGCAATAGGCCTGCGTCGGCAGCGATTGATAAACGCCGCCCGCGAATGACATTTCACCCATCGCTACCTCCCCTTTATCCGGCATCTCACGCTTAACCGCATCGCGATTCCGCGCATTCCAGTTTGCGCCAGCGCGCCGTCGAAATCAGAGTGCCTGAAATCGACCCATGGTCGCTTTCAGACCTCTAAGATGTGCGGACGGGGACAGGTGTATACAAATCGCGAGGATTGAATTTTTGGTGAACAAAAAAACCCTGCCAGAGCAACTCTGACAGGGTTCGGAATTGGCTACTTGCAGAGCTTATTTCTGCGGAAGCGGGCCGATCATCATGATCATCTGACGGCCTTCCATCTTCGGCATGTTCTCGACCTTGCCGATTTCCTTGATGTCTTCGGCAACACGCTCCAACAGCTCGCGACCCAGGTTCTGGTGCGCCATCTCACGGCCACGAAAGCGCAGGGTGACTTTGACCTTGTCGCCCTTTTCCAGAAACTTGACGACGTTCTTCATCTTGACGTCGTAATCATGCGTGTCGGTGTTGGGCCGGAACTTGACCTCTTTCACCTCGATGATTTTCTGCTTCTTGCGGGCTTCGCTTTCGCGTTTCTGCTGTTCGTACTTGAACTTGCCGAAATCCATGATTTTGCAAACCGGAGGATTGGCATTGGGCGAGATCTCGACCAGATCAAGTCCGGCATCAGCGGCCATCTGCATAGCTTTGGCGGGATGAACCACCCCTACGTTATCACCGTCAGCGCCGATCAGGCGGATTTCAGGGGCACGGATCTTTTCATTGACGCGCGGTCCGGTGTCTCTCTGCGGCGGCGCGTTGTGGGGTCTGCGGGCTATGGGTTCATTCCTTTGATGATTGCAGAATTTCGAGACCGGAATTTAGACCGGTGCGAAAGGCGTTTCAAGCAGCATAAAGGCCGGAAAACACGAAAAACCCGCCTTTGTTGGCGGGATTGAGCTGGCCGGGTTGTCAATTACCCGGCCAGCCCCAAAGATCAGCCGACAAAGGCTTTTTCGATGACGAATTCCTTGGGGTCGGAATTTGCGCCTTCGCGCAGTCCGAACTCTTCCAGAATTTCCTTGATATCGAGGTTGAAAGCCAGGCTGCCGCAAACCATCGCTCGGTCGGTTTCGGGTTTGATTCCGCCATCGATGCCCAGATCGGCAAATACGGTGCCGTCTTTCAGCAGGTTGGTGATGCGGCCCATCTTGGGGCTCTCTTCCCGGGTGGTGGTCGGGTAGTAGCGGATCTTGTCTGCAAAACCTTCGCCGATCAGTTCGGCCAACAGTTCGTCCTGGCGGATGCTTTCGATCAGCTGGCGGCCGTACTCCAGTTCAGCCACTTCACGGCAGGTGTGCGTGATGATGACCTCATCATAATCCTCATAGGTCTGCGGCTCGCGCAGCAGCGAAGCGAAGGGCGCGAAACCGGTGCCGGTGGCAAAGAACCACAGGCGTTTGCCGGGCAGCAGCGCGTCGTGCACCAGGGTACCAACGGGCTTGGGGCGAAGGATGATCTGGTCGCCGGGTTTGATGTGTTGCAGCTTCGAGGTCAGCGGACCGTCCTGCACCTTGATCGAGTAGAACTCGAGTTCCTCGTCCCACGAAGGCGAGGCGATGGAATAGGCGCGCAGCAGCGGCTTTCCGTTATCGCCCAACAACCCGATCATCACGAATTCGCCCGAACGGAACCGCAGCGAGGCAGGGCGCGACACCTTGAAAGAAAACAGGCTGTCGGTCCAGTGTTTCACGTCAATTACAGTTTGCGCGTCCGGCAGGACGGGGGCCTTTACGGCAGTTACTTCGCTCACGGGCTTCATCTCTGTCATCGTTTACCTGCCGGTCTGCTAAACCGACATCTCCGTTTAATCGTTGATCCAAGTCAGGAAAAGGGGACAGATTGCCCCCTTTCTGTCACAAGCTGGCGATGTGCGGCCTTAACCGCGCAGGCGGGCCTGATAGTTGTTCTCTTTCCAGTTGGCGCGGGCAAGCCACTGATCTTCGGGCTGACGGGTGGCAAGGCCATCATCAATCTCGACCTCGTCAAAGCCGCTGCGCCGCGCCATGGCGTATTGGTCTGCCAGAACGTGCCCCTTGGCGCGCAGACGCCCGGTATAGCCTTTCAGGCGCAGTGTGCGGGCGATGGTAAAGCCGCGGCCATCTGCGAAGGACGGGAAATCGACCCGCACCAGTTCGGCTCGGCCAAGACGATCGTAGAGTTCATCCGGGTCGGTGTCTGAACTTACATCCAGGGCAACCACGTCATTGGCGGCATCATCCAGCGAAACAAAGCCGTCGGTCCAATCATCGGGGGAAAACCCCTGATCCGTTACGATTACATTCATTGCTTTTCTCCAACACGCACCATCTTGCCGTCGACAAAATGGATGCCGCATTCTTCCTTGTTCTGATCGCGCCAGCGTCCGGCGCGGGGGTCTTCGCCCTCTTTGACCGGCGAGGTGCAGGGCGCACAGCCGATTGAGGGATATCCTTTTGCCACCAGCGGATGCCGGGGCAGGCGGTTTTCGTCCATGTAGGCGCGCACATCTTCGGGTGCCCAATGTGCCAGCGGGTTGACCTTGATCCGGCCTGTTCCGTCCTCGACCTCGAAAAAGTCGAGCGCGGCGCGGGTGCCGGCCTGAAACTTTTTGCGCCCGGTGATCCAGCCGCAATAGCCCATAAGGGCCTTTTGCAGCGGGAATGTCTTGCGCAGGTTGCAGCACGCATCCGTGTCGCGCAGGCGCAAGGCTCCATAGGGGTCATCGCGCTGGACGTCTTCATCGTCCGCCCTGATGATCCGAACGTTTCTCAGTCCAAGACGCTCGCTGACCTCCTGCTGATATTCCAGCGTTTCGGTGAACAGCATCTGAGTGTCGATGAACAGGACGGGCGTTGCTTTGTCAACAACAGCCGCCATGTGCAGCAACACCACCGATTCCGCCCCAAAGCTTGACACAAGGGCAAGCTCATCGATCTCTTCAATCGCGCCATGCATCACGTCGTGTGCACTGTGGTGGCGGAATCGGGCGTTGAGGTCCTCGACCCGTTCAGTCAGTTCACTTCGGTCTTTACCCAGTTCCGTCTGGATCAGGTCAAGCGGCATTGGCCTGTGCCTCGGGGTAAAGCGCCGCCTTGAACGGCGCCATGCCAACGCGGCGGTATGTTTCCAGGAACGTCTCCTCTGCGCTTTCGCGCTGGTTCAAGTAGGTTTCGACGATGCGTTCTACGGCGGGGACGATCTCATCGTAAGCAAAGCCCGGACCAGTTCGATCGCCGATGGCCGCGCTTTCGGTGGCATCACCGCCCAGAGTGATCTGGTAGTTTTCGACGCCGGCACGATCCAAACCCAAGATGCCAATATGACCCACGTGGTGGTGACCACAAGCGTTGATGCAGCCCGAGATCTTGATCTTCAGGTGGCCGATATTATGCTCGAGCTTCAACTCCTCGAAGCGGGTTGCAATCTCTTGCGCAACCGGGATCGAACGAGCGGTCGCCAGTGCACAGTAATCCATGCCGGGGCAGGCGATGATGTCGCTGATCAGGCCGATATTAGCGGTTGCCAGTTCGTATTCCTTCAGCTTCGCATGGATTGCAGGCAGGTCCGATTTATGGACATGCGGCAGGATCACGTTCTGCTCATGGCTGATGCGCAGCTCGTCATAGGCGAACTCTTCGGCCAGATCGGCCATGACCCGCATCTGCTCGGCCGTTGCATCGCCCGGCGTCTGGCCGTGCTTCTTGATCGAGATCGTGACAATCGCGTGGTCTGCGTTCTTGTGCGGTGCGATGTTCGTATCGATCCACGAGCGGAAGACCGGATCGTTGGTGTAGGCAGATTCAAACGACGCAACCGAACCCTCTCGGAAGGCGGGGGCAGCGAAGTGGCCCTTGATTTCGTCCAGCAGCGACATGTCCGCGCCTTTGAACTGCGGGCGAACCTTCAGGAAGCGCTCATTCACCTTGGCACGGATGGCGTCGATGCCATGCTCATGCACGGTGATCTTGATGCGCGCCTTGTATTTGTTGTCGCGGCGGCCGATCTGGTTCCACACGGAAACGGTGGCTTCGAGATAAGCCAGCAGGTCGTCAAAGGCGACGAATTCGGACAGTTCCTTGCCAATCATTGGCGTACGGCCCAAACCGCCACCCACGATGACACGAGCCCCCAGAACGCCGTCACGCTCGACCAGTTGCAGGCCGATGTCATGCGCCTTAATCACGGCGCGGTCGTTTTCCGAGCCGGTGATGGCGATCTTGAACTTACGCGGCATGAACTGGAATTCCGGGTGGTCGGTGGACCACTGACGCAGCAGTTCCGCATAGGGGCGCGGGTCGGCGACCTCATCCGCGGCGGCACCGGCGAAATGGTCGGCGGTCACGTTGCGGATGGTGTTGCCCGAGGTCTGAATGGCGTGCATCCCAACCTCGGCCAGCGCGTCCAGCATATCCGGCACGTCATTCAGTTTCGGCCAGTTGTACTGGATGTTCTGACGGGTGGTGAAGTGGCCATAGCCCTTGTCCCACTTTTCGGCCAGTAGGGCCAGCTGACGCATCTGAGCGCTGTTCAGCGTCCCGTAAGGGATCGCTACGCGCAGCATGTAGGCGTGCAGTTGCAGATACAGGCCGTTCATCAGGCGCAGGGGTTTGAATTCGTCTTCGGTGAGCGAGCCGTCGATGCGACGCTCGACCTGCGCGCGGAACTGCGCGTTGCGTTCTGCCAAAAATGCTGTGTCGAACTCGGAGTAGCGATACATGATTAGCTGTCCTTAGTTGCAGCCCCGAACCTTGGGGCCTTGTAGGGGAGAGTGAGGGGCCAGAGGTCAGGCCCGGGGCTGCGGGGAAGTTTCCTGTTTGCCGTGGGCATAGTTGGACGGACCAGTCCGGCGGAAGTCTTCCCGAAAATGAGTGGGCTCGGGGCCGCGTTTGCCAGCGACCGCGTCGGCCAGATATGCGCCAACGATGGTATTCGCCTGACGTGCGGCATCCAGCAGACGCACCTGTGCGTGAGCTTCGTCAGTAATCAGTTCAGCCTCGGACAGATCGCGTGACCAGCGATCGTCTTCGGTCAGATAAATGACGTCTCCTTCCAGCAGGTCGTTGGCTGTAACCACTTTGGGTGTAAAAGCGCGGGCCATCAGGCAAGCTCCTTGTTGAATTCGGTCAGGGCCTCGGCTGCACGGCGCGGTGCGAGGCCATAAAGGGTCAGTGCGGGGCCGTCCATTGCGGCGGCATGCAGATCGGTGGGCAATTGGTCCAGCGTCGTGGACAGCACCCTTTGGCCTGGGCGCGACGCGTTTTCGACGATGGTGACAGGGGTTGCGCGGTCAGCACCGTGCATGATCAGACGGCCCTGAATGAAACGGGCGGATTTCTTGCCCATATAGATTGCAGCCACGGAACCGGGACGCGCCAGTGCATTCCAGTCGTGGTCGGCAAAACCCTTCATGTCGTGACCCGTCAGGTACCGCACCGAGGAATTGCGACCGCGGCGCGTCAGGCTTTGACCGATGCCAGCAACAGCGGCAGAGGCGGCAGTGATGCCGGGAATGATCTGCCAGGAAACACCTGCAGCCTCGACCGCTTCGATTTCTTCGTCCAGACGCCCGAATACAGTGGGGTCCCCCGACTTCAGACGGACCACACGCTGACCCTTCAGTGCGTAGTCCACCAATAATGCGTCGATGTCTTCCTGTTTCCATGAGGGTCCGAAGCCGGCCTTGCCAACATCGACCAGTTCAGCGGTCTTGCCGGCCAGCGCCAGAATTTCGGGGCTGATCAGGCGGTCATGCAGAACGATATCCGCACGCTCAAACGCGTTCAGCGCCTTAAGCGTCAGCAATTCCGGATCACCCGGACCTGCGCCGACGAAATCGACGTGCCCTGTATCCGTATATGTGTGCGATTGCCGCATCTGAGGATCTCGACCTGTGTTTGACTTGACCCTCAATATAGGAAATATTCCCGGATTAATGCCATATGGGCGAGTAAATAAGAACATACGTTCCAATCAGGCTGAGCTTAGGGACGCTGGTTCCGGAAATGGAAGGAAATTGGAATGTCGGTGCGGATTGATGATACGGATCGGAAAATTCTGGTCGAGCTGCAACGCGACGCCAGTCAGTCACTGGATGAAATCGCTGCAAGGGTCGGCAGTTCCAAGACACCTGTCTGGAACCGAATCCGAAAACTCAAAAGTGCAGGGGTCATTGGTCAACAGACAGTGTTGCTGGATGCCGAGGCACTGGGGTTCGAGGCGACGTTCTTTGTTCTGATCCGGACTTCAGAACATGAGGCGGAGTGGCAGCGTAAGTTCCTAAAGGCGCTGAGGGACCGACCAGAAGTGCAGGAGGCGCACCGCCTTGCTGGTGACATCGACTACATCCTCAAGGTGCGCGTCAGAAATGCCCGCGCCTACGACGATTTTTATCAGACCCTGATCTCGGAAGTCAGGGTGCACAACGTCACGGCCCTTTTGTCGATGGAAGAGATCAAATCAACGACGATGCTACCGCTGAGTGCGTTGGTTGTTGGTTAACGAAGTGGGGGGCGCTTCCCCCGCCGCGCTTAAGCGCGCCTCCCCTGGGATATTTGGGGCCAGATGAATAAAGGATCCGATTTCATCTGGCTATAAATATCCCCGCCGGAGGCATAGCGCATTATGCGCTATTCAGTCGGCATCTGCTGAAACTCAGACGTGAACAGGCAGCCGGGTAAGCCCATGAAAGTGATAGCTGTTCGAATATTCCGGCTGTACCGACAGCCGTAGTTCTGGCGCCCGCTGGAACAACACCTGCAGTGCGATGCGCATCTCGAGACGGGCCAGTGGGGCGCCGACGCAAAAGTGCAGGCCGCCGCCGAAACTGGTGTTTGTGAAAATGGGCCGGGTTGGATCGAAGGTGTTCGGTGCATTCCAGACCGCGGGGTCGCGGTTTGCGGCACCCAGCAACAGCGCAACCTCATCGCCACGGCTGAAGCGGTGATCAAAGATCTCCACATCCTCATAGGCATAGCGCGTGAACATGTGCAGTGGCGGATCATATCGCAGAATTTCTTCAACGGCGGCATCGATTTCGTCGGGTGCAAGCGGACGGGATCCGGTTTGCAACAGAGTTTTCACCCCGTTCCCCAGGGAGTGAACCGTGGCCTCGTGCCCGGCGTTCAGCAACAGGATGCAAGTGGCAACCAGTTCGTCGCGGGACAGTTTTTCTCCGTCCTCTTCGGCCGCTATCAGGCGCGTGATCAGATCGTCACGGGGTTCGCTGCGGCGCTGTTCGATATAGCGGGTCAGAAAATCGGTAAACTCCCGTGCGGCCCGGGCCGCGTTGTCCCCGGTCTGGTGGTTCCGGCTGGCCTGATACATCGCGACCATGTCATGCGACCATCGCAGCAACTGTGGTGACATGTCCTCGGGGACGCCCAGAAGACGGCAGATCGTAATGACCGGTACCTGAGTGCAATAGGCGTCCAGAAGGTCGAACTCTGTCGCGGGGAACCGGTCTATCAGGGTGTGGCAAAGCTGCTCGATCGAAGGCGCCAGGGACGCGATTGAACGTGTGGTGAAGGCGCGCATGACGAGGGCGCGCAGCCGCGTGTGCCGTGGAGGTTCAGCTTCCAGCAAGGAATGCGCTTCGACATTCAACCACGGCGCCAGATGGGCGGGGCCGGGTTCTCGCAATTCTGCCGGAACCTCTCGGCCAAACCTCCGATCCTTCAGCAGGGCTTGCACAGCGCGATAAGAAACAGCGGCCACTTTGTTGTAGTCGCCCCAATACACAAGGTCGCCGTATTGGCGCGCCTCGTCATAGAATGGGTAGGGGTTCTGCACGAAACCGAGTTCGACCGGCGATTGAAATAGCGTCTTCATGCGGCGCAGACTTGCCATGAGGCGCGTCGAATGCAAGACCCTATGTCATGTATCGAGTCTGGGTGATCCTTGGATTTCTGTTTGTCGTCGGACAGTTGTCTGCCGGGGTCTGGTCCTACGCCTATCGTCAAGCCCTGTCGCAACTGAGCGAAAAGGCCGAGGCAGATCTTGAACTTGCAGCAGACCGGCTGAGCACGCAGATGCAGGTGTATCAGGAGCTGGCGGTCCTGATGGCCGATCATCCAGCCCTGCACGAGTTAGAAACCCCGGCAGACAGGCAGGCGGCCCGGTCCCTGCTGCTGGATGTGTCCGACAAGACAGCTGCAGTGAACATGATGTATTTGGATTCCAACGGGCAGGTTCTGGTCGCGGCCCAGCCGATAAGGCAGCCCGACATGGCCGGATATCCTGCTTTTGAGCGCGCCATGCAGGGGGCCATGGGAAGTGCCCATGGGGCCCTGCCGGAAAGCGGTGATCGGATTTATTCTTATGCGGCTCCGACCTTTGGACCCTCGGGTCAGGTTGAGGGTGCTTTGATGGTTGTCGCGGACGTGCAGGATGTTGAGCAAACCTGGCGCGGCAGCACCGAAGCGGTATTCTTCGTGGATGCGGAAGGCGTTGTCTTCATCTCGAACAGGTCCGATCTTCTGTTCTGGCGGCGCGCAGAGGGACAACAAGGGCTTTCACCGCCGGATGGCGGCACGGTCGATTTCAGCTCGACCCGGGTCGCCGGGCATGAATTGTGGACGCTGAACTGGGGGCGTTATTTGCCCCGTCACGCGCTGCACCTGACGCTTGACCTGCCGGTTATCGATATGACGGCCGAGGTGCTGGTGGACGTAGCACCGGCCCGGCGCTTGGCGGGATTACAGGCCGCCGCGGTTGCCGCAATCTGTCTGGCCTTTGGGGCGTTACTTTTTCTGGCAACTGAGCGCAGGCGCACTTTGGCCGAGGCAAACACCGTTCTGGAAAGCAAAGTCGCGCGGCGAACCCGTGATCTGACGGATGCAAACCTGGCCTTGCGGCGCGAAGTGTCCGAGAGGATGGAAGCGGAAGCCGCCCTGAAGCGCGCGCAATCTGATCTGGTGCAGGCCGGAAAGCTGAGCGCGTTAGGGCAGATGTCAGCGGGTATCAGCCACGAGTTGAACCAGCCGCTTATGGCCATTCAGCAGTTTGCGGATAATGGTGCCGCGTTCATGGAGCGCGGTCGGAGTGAAAAGGCCCGCGAAAACTTGGGGCGTATTTCTGAAATGGCGGCGCGTATGGCCCGTATCATCAAGAACCTGCGCGCCTTCGCCAGAAATGAAAGCGAACCGATGGGAAAGGTGGATCTTGTTCAAGTCATCAATACAGCCGTCGAACTGACCTCGGCACGGTTGCACGCTGAAGGGGTCACAGTGGATTGGCAGCCCGATGTTGAACCGGTCTTCGCCTGGGGTGGTGAGGTTCGGCTTGTTCAGGTTTTCGTCAACCTCATCAACAACGCCGCAGATGCCATGATCGAACAGGACGATCGATATATTCGCATATGGATCGACACCGACGCGCGAGTGTCCGTCACCGTGCGCGACAACGGTCCGGGAATCGAGGATCCCGAAAAGCTGTTTGAACCCTTCTATTCGACCAAGGCCGTTGGTTCGTCCGAGGGTATGGGGCTGGGCCTGTCGATTTCTTATGGGCTGGTTCAGAGTTTCGGCGGCGACATTCGGGGTTACAATTCACAGAGTGGCGCGTGTTTTACCGTCGAGCTGGATTATTACGAGGATGACAAGGCCGCATGATGCACAAGGTCCTACTGGTTGACGACGATGCGGCGGTTCGGGACGCCCTGGCGCAGACGCTGGAACTGGCCGATTACGCTCCGATTCCAGCAGGGTCATTTGTGGCCGCGAAAGACCATATCCAGGCCGAATTTCCCGGTGTCATCATCTCGGACATCCGCATGCCGGGGCGAGACGGGTTTCATCTGCTGAATTACGCGCATGAAATCGACCCCGATCTGCCGGTCATCCTTCTGACCGGAGAGGGCGACATTCCGATGGCGGTGCAGGCCATGGGGCAGGGTGCCTTCGATTTCCTTGAAAAACCCTGTGCCGCCGCCGACCTTCTGGCGGTTCTGAAGAGGGCCATGGAAGCCCGTGCGCAGGTTCTGGAACAGCGCGCATTAAAACACGAATTGGAACGCGGTGATCCCGCCGCCCGATTGTTGTTCGGACTGTCCCAGCAGGCCGAAGCACTGCGCGAACGTGTCCGCACCGTAGCACCGATCAACGCCGAGGTTCTGGTAACCGGGCCGGCTGGAAGTGGAATATCCAAGGTTGCCGAAGTGGTCCATATGATGTCGCCGCAGGCGCAGGGGCCCTTTGTCAAGCGGCCATCCTCGGGTCTGACCGCGGCGGCGCTGGTGCAGGTCTGTCATGACGCCGCTGGTGGCTCGCTGTTTCTGGATGAAGTGTCGGCAATGCCCGAGGCTACGCAATATGCCGCGCTTGAGATTGTCGAGCAGGGCGCCGGGGTCCGCATTCTGGCGGGCACCACAGCGGACCTGTCGGCATTGTCTTCGCAGGGCCGTTTTCATGCGGATCTGTTCTATCGCCTGGACGTCATGCGGGTGCGCATTCCGTCGCTGGCAGAGCGTCCCGAGGATATTCCGGTCATCTTTCGCCACTATGTCGCGCAGGCCGCTGAGCAGGCGGGGATTGCCGCGCCCGAGATAACCTCGGAACATCTGGCGTCCTTGATGGCCAGCGACTGGCCGGGCAATGCGCGCTCGCTGATGTCCGCTGCGATGCGATTTGTTCTGGGAATGCCCGAAGATGTCGCGCAGGCTGCTGATTTGGGGCTGAGCGAGCAGATGGCGCGTGTCGAACGTTCGCTGCTGATCACCGCCTTGGGCAGGCATAACGGGAAGGCCACGGAAGCGGCGCGTGCACTGAAGCTGCCGCGAAAGACGTTTTACGACAAACTTGCACGCTACGGCATCCGCCCAGAAGACTATCGGCGCTGACGCGGCCGTGCGGCTCAGTATTACCCAAAAATTCTGCGGTTATGCGCGCTTGGCGGAGTATCCCGCCCCAAGGGAGTTGCTACCGGTGCGAATCTCCTGGTGTTTGATTCGGAACTCGTGAGTCGCCGTAGTGCGGAAATCCGCACAGTGCGCCAAAGGCCTGTGCGGATTTCCGCACATGGCTTCTTGGGGATCTTGAAATCTCAGGTATTAAGTTCACCTAGGTATTTGATAGAAAACAATAAAATATCAAAAGAACAGCCATGAAACAAAAAGTTGTGAGAAGAGATCTGATTCGGTTCACTTCGCGTCATGGGGCGCTGCAAGAGTGCCCGATGAAGGGTTCTAGGAAGTCTGGGAGGACAATACAGATGAAAATCCTGACAACAACTGCAACCGCGCTTGCGCTGACCGTGACGGCTACTGCCGGGATGGCGGCGTGCGAAGATGGCGAAATTGTCGTTAAGTTTGCACACGTGACCAACACCGACAAGCATCCGAAAGGCATCGCTGCCTCGCTGCTGGAACAACGCGTCAATGACGAGATGCAGGGCGTCATGTGCATGGAGGTCTATCCGAACTCCACGCTCTACAATGACGACAAGGTTCTTGAGGCAATGCTGCAGGGCGACGTTCAGCTGGCCGCCCCGTCGTTATCGAAGTTCGAAAAGTTCACCAAACAGTTCCGCCTGTTCGACCTGCCGTTCATGTTCAAGAATATCGACGCCGTGGATGCCTTCCAGGCCTCGGCGGACGGTCAGGCGATGAAAGACAGTATGCAGCGCCGCGGCCTGCAGGGTCTGGCCTTCTGGCACAATGGCATGAAGCAGATGTCGGCGAACAAACCGCTGGTTGACCCGTCTGATGCGGATGGCCTGAAGTTCCGGGTTCAGTCTTCGGACGTTCTGGTTGCGCAGATGGAAGCCATCGGTGGCAGCCCGCAGAAGATGGCATTCTCGGAAGTTTACGGCGCGCTGCAGCAGGGCGTTGTGGACGGACAGGAGAACACCTGGTCGAACATCTACGGCAAGAAGTTCTTCGAGGTGCAGGACGGCATCACCGAGACCAACCACGGTATCATCGATTATCTGGTCGTGACGTCGGTCGACTGGCTGGACAGCCTCGAGCCGGAAGTGCGTGATCAGTTCCTGACCATTCTGAGCGAAGTGACCGAGACCCGGAACAAGGAAGCCTTTGCCGTGAACGAAGCGGCGAAAGCCTCGATCACGGACGCCGGTGGAATAATTCGCGAACTGAACCCTGAACAACGTCAGGCCTGGGTTGATGCGATGAAACCCGTTTGGGACAAGTTCGCTGACGATGTAGGTCAGGAAAAGATCGACGCCGCTCAGGCAATCAACGCCGGGTTCTGATCCCGGTCCAGGCCGCGCGTCAGGGGACTGGGGAGTTATCGACGCGCAGGCCGGGCGGGCCGAAAAGGCCCGCCCCAATCCTTCTCAACAATAAAAATGTGGGGACAGATAGATGTCTGGTGCGAAATCCGGCCATGGCGGGCTGGTCGACCATATCGAAGAAACCCTGATTGCATTGCTCCTGGGCCTGATGACGGCCGTTACATTTGCAAATGTGATCGCGCGTTTCTTCTTTAATTCGAACATATTGTGGGCGCTTGAACTGACAGTGTTCATGTTTGGCTGGCTAGTGTTGCTTGGCGCATCTTATGCGGTGAAGAAACACGCGCATCTGGGGGTCGATGCCATCCTGAACATGCTGGCTCCGGCGCCGCGCCGGATACTGGCGCTGATCGCCGTCGCGTGCTGTCTGGTGTTTTCGCTGCTGCTGCTGAAAGGGTCGTATGACTATTGGGCTGTGTTTGCCGACCTGCCACCCACATCCGGACGCTGGTTCCCGACAGGGTTCGATAGCGGAGCGCGCAGCCAGAGTTTCTACGAAGTTGACGATATCCCTATGGTCGCGCCGCTGCGCTTTCTTGAGGGTCTCATCAACTATGGCGAGGAATACGAGAAGCTTCCCAAGGTGGTGCCGTATCTGGTGTTGCCAGTGTCCATGCTGCTGCTGGTGATCCGCTTTTCGCAAGTCGCAGTGCAGATCTGGCGCGGTGAAACTGACCGGCTTGTCGCCAGCCACGAAGTCGAGGACGAGATCGAAGAAGTCCGGGCTCAGCAAGGAGAGCATGACTGATGGATGTAGTTCTTCTTTTCTCGATGGTCATTGGCCTGCTGCTGATCGGCGTTCCGATCGCGGTGGCACTTGGCCTCAGCTCGACCCTGTTCCTGCTGATCTATTCCGACAGCTCGCTCGCCTCGGTTGCCGGTACGCTGTTTGAGGCATTCGAGGGGCACTTCACTCTGCTCGCGATCCCGTTCTTTATCCTGGCGTCGTCCTTCATGACGACAGGGGGCGTGGCGCGCCGGATCATTCGCTTTTCGATTGCCTGTGTGGGCCATTTGCCCGGCGGGCTGGCGATTGCGGGCGTGTTTGCCTGTATGTTGTTTGCAGCCCTGTCGGGGTCATCCCCTGCAACGGTGGTCGCAATCGGTTCGATCGTTATCGCTGGAATGCGACAGGTTGGGTATTCCAAAGAATTCGCGGCCGGTGTGATCTGTAACGCAGGAACCCTGGGTATCCTGATCCCTCCTTCGATCGTCATGGTGGTTTATGCAGCGGCAGTCGAGGTTTCGGTCGGCCGCATGTTCCTGGCAGGCGTCATTCCGGGCCTGATGGCCGGTTTGATGCTGATGGTAGCAATCTATGTGATGGCGAAGGTCAAGAACCTGCCCAAGGGCGACTGGAAAGGCTGGGGCGAGATATTCGCATCAGCGCGTGAAGCTGGTTGGGGCCTGTTCCTGATCGTGATCATCCTGGGCGGCATTTACGGCGGTATCTTCACGCCGACCGAAGCTGCCGCAGTGGCCGCAGTATATGCGTTCCTGATCGCCTGCTTCGTCTACAAGGACATGGGGCCGCTTAGCAGCGAGGGTGACGCGCAGAATATCTCGCTGTTGAAGAAACCCTATGCACTGGTCACCGCGCTCTTTCACCCGGATACCAAGCACACGCTGTTCGAGGCTGGAAAGCTGACCGTCACACTATTGTTCGTGATTGCCAACGCACTGATCCTGAAACATGTGTTGACCGACGAACAGGTGCCGCAGCATATCGCCAGCGCGATGCTGTCGGCGGGCTTGGGGCCGATTACGTTTCTGATTGTGGTCAACGTGATCCTTCTGATCGGTGGTCAGTTCATGGAACCCTCAGGCCTGCTCGTCATCGTTGCGCCACTGGTGTTCCCGATTGCCATCGAACTGGGCATCGACCCGATCCACCTGGGCATCATCATGGTGGTGAACATGGAGATTGGAATGATCACGCCACCGGTCGGCCTTAACCTGTTCGTGACCTCGGGCGTTGCGGGAATGCCTATGATGGGCGTCGTGAAGGCCGCGCTGCCGTTCCTTGCGGTGCTGTTCGTCTTCCTCATCATGGTGACGTACATTCCGTGGTTGTCGACCTTCCTGCCCAACACCTTCATGGGGCCGGAAATCGTGACCAATTAAACAGCGTCTAAATGACAACGCAAAAAACCGGGCGGCGCGATCCGCCCGGTTTTGTCTTGAAGAACAGAATTGAGTGACTATCTGCCGCTCAGAGGACGACCTCCCCAAAATGGGAAATTCTCCGGGACGGCCCGGGCAAAACGAGGTCTCTCATATGCCCTGGATCATTCTGTTAACTGCCGGACTGCTTGAAATCGTCTGGGCCTTTGCCATGAAGCAATCGGACGGTTTTACCCGGTTTTGGCCCACCGCGATTATGGGCGTGTCGATGTTGGGATCGTTCGCCCTGCTTGCGCTGGCAATGCGGACGCTGCCATTGGGCACAGCTTATGTCGTCTGGACAGGGATTGGCGCCGTTGGCGCGTTTCTGGTCGGTATCTTGTTTCTGGGCGAAGCGGTAACCGCCACGCGCATCTGCGCGGCGGTTCTGATCGTGGCCGGGATGATCACGATGAAGCTTGCCTGATCAGGCGTTTTCCAGTGCCTCGATGATCCCCGAGAAATCGGCGGCTTTCAGGCTTGCGCCGCCAACCAGCGCACCATCGACATTGGAGACGGCGAAAATATCTGCTGCGTTGCTAGGCTTTACCGAACCGCCATAAAGCAACCGGACCGAGCGCCCGACACCTTCGCCAAAGCGGCGCTCCAGACGCGCGCGAATAAAGTCGTGAACCTCTCCGATCTCGTTCAGAGTGGGAACTTTTCCGGTTCCGATGGCCCAGATCGGCTCATACGCGACGATCAGGTTTTCACCGGTCGACTGATCCGGAATGGACCCCGACATCTGGCCGCCAATAATATCAAGCGTATTGGCGGCTTCGCGTTGTTCCAGACTTTCACCAACGCAGATAACGGTCTTAAGACCGGCGTCCATCGCGACGCGGGCTTTGGCACGAATGTCCTCATTCTGTTCGGAATGATCCTCGCGTCGTTCCGAATGCCCCAGAATGACGGTCGTTGCGCCAGCGTCGACCAGCATGTCGGCGCTGATATCGCCGGTGTGGGCGCCGTTCGGGGCCGCGTGGCAATCTTGGCCGCCGATAGTAATGCCGGTTCCCTGCGTCGCCTGCGCGGCGCGGTGAACCAGTGTGGCCGGAGGGCAGATCAGAATATCGACAGTCGGGGCAGGGTGGGTGCTGGCCAGCACCTCAAGCTCGCCCAGCGCTTCGCTGGTTCCGTTCATTTTCCAGTTTCCAGCCGCCAGCTTGCGCCGCATCCCTGCACCTATTCATTTTGACATCATTTCATTTTCGGATAGCACCCTACGCCCCACCTGACAATTCCGCGCAAGGGGTGCTGGACGGTCAAACGCCGGAAATTCCGTCTGCGCCAATACATACGGCACACCTGTTCAATAGGTGGCCGGAAACCCGGGAACCTTGGGGAGAATGTTGATGCGACGCACAGACGCCTTATCGCTGTTCAGTCAGCGCCTCGTCGAACTTGATCGACTCGCCGCAGCCGCATGCATCAACAACATTTGGATTGCGGAACTTGAAGCCGGACTCCAACAGAGTGACCTCGTAGTCGATCTCGGTCCCGAACAGAAACATTTGCGCCATGGGTGCAATCATGACCCGTGCACCGTCCTGTTCGACAACCTCGTCGTTAGGGTCCGCCTGATCCACATAGTCCATGGTATATTCCATGCCGGCGCATCCGCCTTTTTTCACGCCGATGCGCAGCCCGGCATGTCCGGCCGAGGCCATCAGACGAGCAATCTGCTCGGCCGCCTTGGGCGTCATGGTTACAGCCTGTTTGCCAGGAATGCCAAACATCAGGGGATCTCCGTCGTCGCGTTGACACTAATTTAGGGCTTTCGATCACCGGGCTCAAGTGAGCGCGGCCTATGATTGCGAAGATTTGCTTTGAAACGGCCGGTTTGCGGGCACCGGTCGCCTTGCACCAGCGCCGCTGGCCGGATTAGCCTGATCCGAAGGGGCAACAGATATCCGTCCTTTGGTGCAACAACAGTCACGAGGTTTGCAAATATGGCAGTGCGGTCAAAATATCTGAAATCAAATGCGCCGCTGGCGCTGTTGGGGCTGAGTTTTGCCGTTTTGGCTGGCACTGCCTGGGCTGCGTCGGACGGGCCCAGACACCCTGTCAATTGCGCAACCGCTGAAGGCGATCTGCGCGCGATTGCCTCAGAAAAGAAGCATGCCGAAGACAAGCAGTTGGAAAGTGTGGCGGCAATTACGCCCGCGGGCGCATTGCTTGGTCTGGTAACCGGCACCGAAGGCAAAAGACTGCAAATGCTGTCCGGAGATTACGTCAAGCAATTGGACGATAGGGCAGCAGAGATCAAATCGACCTGCGGCAATCAGTAAATTGCAGTTTACCCTGAACGTTCTGGACCGCCCTCGGGCAAAAGCGGTCCAATATTCGGGCCGGAGATTTCAAGGAGGGCAGGCGATCCAGCAGCCCGTGCGAACGACAAATGGAATGCACTATTTCGTCGACACACCGATTTGTTGCGCAGGTGTATGAAAGTTTTGCTACAGCCGTGTAACAGTTGGATGACTTTTTGACGACAACAGATTGATTCTTGAGAAATAATTCTCTGGTCACATAAATCCGAGTTCCAGTCGGGCCTCGTCAGACATCATTTCCATTCCCCACGGTGGTTCCCAGGTCAGTTCGACGTCAACTTCCTTGATGCCAGCAACCGGCTCAACAGCTTCAACGATCCAGCCCGGCATGTCTCCGGCGACGGGGCAGCCCGGTGCGGTCAGGGTCATGATGACTTTGACTGCATTGTCCTCGGCAATCTCGATTGTGTAGATTAGCCCGAGATCATAGATATTCACTGGAATTTCAGGATCATAAACCGTTCGGCATGCCTCGACCACGGCCTCGTACAGGGGGTGTTCGATGGTCGAAGGGGCAATCAGCGGCGTGCCTTCAAACTGTTCACTGGGATGCGTCATTCTTGCCTCGGGTTTGTTACCTGAGAAAATATATAGGGAAAGGCCGGACCAGCGTCCAGTGCGGCAATGGCGCCCGCCTTGGGCGCCATCCCCGTTCAGTCATTGATATCGTGGTTGAACGTTTTGACCTGACCATGGGGCAGCGCGAATATACGCCGAAGAACCAGCCAGGACACCAGCGACAAAACCGCGAAGATCAGCAACAGTATCGGCAGCGAGGGTGGAAGCCCCGGCAAAATCAGCAGGATACCCGTGATTGCGGCACCGATGGCAAAGCCAAGAAAGATGAAACCCGGCAGCACGATTTCAAGGATTCCCAAGGCCAATGCGGCGGCCATCCAGATCCACCAGGTCAGCCAGAAGGGATCTGCCATCACTTTGCTCCTTTCAGCATCTTGAACGCATCACCGAAAGCCTCAAGGGCGTTTGCCGGTACGACGATCGTCTGTTTTCCGGTCCCGTTGCCCAATGCGTTAAGCGATTCGACCTGTTTCAGAGCGACCTGATACTGAGCGGCCTCGATGCCGTTGTCCTGAATTGCCTTGGCAACGACACCGGTCGCATAAGCCTCTGCTTCGGCTTGAATACGCCGGGCCTTGGCGGTTTGTTCCGCCGCATAAAGTTCGGCATCGGCCTGCAGTTCAACAGCGCGCTTCATGCCTTCGGCTTCGGTAACCTGAGCCCGGCGTGCGCGTTCGGCGTTCAGCTGCTGCAACATGGCGTCACGGGTCGCTTGGTCCAAATTAACGTCCAGAATTTCGGCGCGGGTCACTTCGATACCCCAGTCATCGACGGCTGTTTCGACACTTTCCTGGATTTGGGAGATCAACTGGGCGCGGTTCGACTGTACTTCATCCAGATCCATTTTGCCGATCTCAGCGCGCACGATACCTGCCACTGTGGTCGCAATCGCACCGTCGACGTCACGGATTCGGTAGACTGTCTTTTCAGGCTCAAGAATGCGGTAGAACACCGATGTATCGATCTGGACCAGAACGTTATCCTTGGTGATCGCATCCTGCGTCGCGTTTGGAAGCTGACGTTCAAGAATGGATATCTTGTGGCGCGCAACATCCAGGAAAGGAACGATAAAATTGATTCCGGGCCCCAAAACCGAGTGCAGCCGACCGAAGCGTTCAATCACGAACTTTTCGGATTGCGGGACGATTTTGATGCCCTTCAGGATGACGATTACGATTAGGGCCGCCGCGAGCAGGTAAATGATGTTCGATGAAAGCAATCCGATAATCTGATCTTCGGTCATTTCTGTCCTCTTTATTGTGTACTATGGTATACACTTGGGGGTTGAGTCGCCCGATTTCAACTCTGGTATGGACAGATTGGACTCGGATGCAAACCAGTGAAGGCGTCGAAGTTCGAGGGAAGACAACAGATGTGTCCGCTTTGCATCCTGTCATGATTGCGGTATCGGGCGCATATGAAACTGATTATCGACACAGATCCGGGAATCGACGATGCGATGGCTATTGCCTACGCCGCCGCCGCGCCGGAAATTGACCTGATTGGTCTGACGACCATTTTCGGAAACACGCATGTGCATCAATCCAGCCGTAATGCGCGGTTTTTGCTGCACAAACTCGGCCTTGATGCTGCAGTCGCGGAAGGCGCAGCCTTTCCGCTTGAGACGGACGCACATGTGCCGTCCGAACATGTCCACGGGCCGGAAGGGTTCGGAGACCTGACGGAGATCCCGCAGATCGGTGAAAACCATCCCCTGCCAGCGGCAGAATTTCTGGTCGAAATGGCACGCGAACACAAAGGCGAACTGGTCGTTTGTGCGGTTGGTCCGTTGACCAACATCGCCGATGCGATGCGCTTGGACCCGGAGTTTTCCCAAAATCTGGGTCGGCTGGTGATCATGGGGGGCGCCGTGTATTGCCCCGGAAACATCACCGCCCACGCAGAAGCCAACATTTACCACGATGCCCGAGCAGCGGATTTCGTTTTTGCGGCCCCCCCGAATACGGTTCTGGTTGGATTGGACGTCACGCTGAAGACCCTTTACCGGGGCGCGGACTTCGATGCGCTAGCCGAAAGTTCCCCAAACATGGGCGTCTTTTTGCGCGACATTTCAAAGTTCTACCTCAAGTTTTATAAGGAAATCGGTGGGTTGGAAGGATGCGGGTTGCACGACTCGACCGCCGTAATTGCATGCTCTCACGAACCGATGTTCGACATGGTCGAGACAGGCCTGCGCGTGATCGTCGGTGGGGAGGAAAACGGTGCCACGCGTCCAGACCCGTCCCGTCCCGCAATTCGCGTTTGCAGGGATGTCGACGGCGAAGGCGTTGTGGCGTTGTTCACGGAGCGCGTTGTCACTTTGCCCTGACGGGTTGCAAAGGGCAGGCGGATCAGGCAAATCCTGCCCGGTTCAGCGACCCCGAGGCGACACAATGACAGACCGTTTTTCCTTTGACCTAGAGGCCACCGACGGCAAGGCCAGATCCGGTGTGATCCACACCCCAAGGGGTGAGGTTCGAACGCCTGCTTTCATGCCCGTCGGGACAGCCGCGACCGTCAAGGCGATGATGCCGGAAAGCGTTCGCGCCACAGGGGCCGATATACTGTTGGGCAATACATATCACCTGATGTTGCGCCCCACCGCTGAGCGGATCGATCGCCTGGGCGGATTGCATAAATTCATGAACTGGGAACGGCCGATCCTGACGGACTCGGGCGGATTTCAGGTGATGTCGCTGGCCGGGCTGCGCAAGCTGACGGAAAAAGGCGTGACTTTCAAATCCCATGTCGATGGGTCAAAACATGAATTGACGCCCGAGCGGTCAATGGAAATCCAGCGGCTCTTGGGATCGGACATCGTCATGTGTTTCGATGAGTGCCCAGCGTTGCCAGCCGATCGGGACCGTATCGCAGAATCCATGCGCCTGTCGATGCGATGGGCCGACCGGTCGCGCGAGGCGTTCGGGGATCGTCCGGGCCATGCACTGTTCGGGATCATGCAAGGCGGGCTGGAACGCGACCTGCGCGAGGAAAGCGCCGAGGCATTGAAGAAAATCGGCTTCGAAGGCTATGCCGTCGGCGGTCTGGCCGTGGGCGAGGGGCAGGAAGCCATGTTCGACTGCCTTGAATACGCGCCGGACTATCTTCCCTCGGACAAGCCCCGTTACCTGATGGGGGTTGGCAAGCCTGACGACATCGTGGGTGCCGTCGCACGCGGGATCGACATGATGGATTGTGTGCTGCCGTCGCGGTCTGGGCGAACAGGGCAGGTTTTCACCCGTCGCGGTGTGGTCAACATCAAGAATGCCCGTCACGCGGACGACCCGCGCCCGCTGGATGAGGCCTGCAGCTGCCCGGCCTGTTCAAACTACTCGCGCGCTTACCTTCACCATGTTTTCCGTTCGAACGAGATGATTTCGGGGATGCTGCTGACATGGCACAATCTGCACTATTTTCAAGAGATTATGCAGGGAATGCGAGACGCGATTTCCGAAGGTCGGTTTGCGGCGTGGCAAGGTGACTTTCACGCGCAGCGTGCGGAAGGGGATATTGAGCCTGTTTAGGCGGCAAATCCGGTTGGGTTTCAACAAAATTCGTGGATATGTCCGCGCGACGCCTTGCAGTCGGTAAATCATCCGGTCATTCTGATTGCCGACAAACGGCGATGAGGTTGAAAACAGGCGGTCCGCGCCCCACCTTTATCGTCCAAGACAGGAGATGGCCAAAGGTTGCCTTTCTAGGGACCAGTGCCGTCTTGCCAATGATAAGGATTGAGCATGCAAGAGCCTCTGAATTCCTCATACCCCGTACTGCCTTTGCGCGACATCGTGGTTTTTCCGCACATGATCGTGCCGCTGTTCGTGGGGCGGGAAAAATCCGTCCGTGCACTGGAAGAAGTGATGCAGGACGACAAGCAGATATTGCTGTCCAGCCAGATTGATCCGGGTGACGACGATCCCACCATCGAAGGGATTTACCAATCCGGTGTTCTGGCGAACGTACTGCAGCTGCTGAAGCTGCCCGATGGCACCGTCAAGGTACTGGTTGAAGGGCAGGCACGCGTGCAGATCACCGAATTCCTCGAAAACGACGATTTCTTCGAAGCCCGTGCGGAGTATCTGACCGAAATTCCCGGCGATGTGACCACGACCGAGGCGCTGCTGCGCACCGTTGCGGACGAGTTCGAGCGCTATGCCAAAGTGCGCAAGAACATTCCCGAAGAAGCGCTTGCAGCAGTTGGCGAGACAACTGAGCCCGCCAAGCTGGCTGACCTCGTGTCAGGTCATCTGGGTATTGAAGTCGAGCAAAAGCAGGAGTTGCTGGAAACTCTGTCCGTCAGCGAACGGCTCGAGAAGGTCTACGGCCTGATGCAGGGCGAAATGTCGGTTCTGCAGGTCGAGAAAAAGATCAAGACCCGCGTCAAATCCCAGATGGAGAAGACGCAGCGCGAATATTATCTGAATGAGCAGATGAAGGCCATTCAGAAAGAGCTTGGCGATGGCGAGGACGGTAGCAACGAGGTTGCCGAACTGGAAGCCAAAATAGCCGAGACCAAGCTGTCGAAAGAGGCCCGCGAAAAGGCCGAAGGCGAGCTGAAAAAGCTCAAGAACATGTCGCCCATGTCGGCCGAGGCAACAGTGGTGCGCAACTATCTGGATTGGATTCTGGCTCTGCCATGGGGCACCAAATCCCGTGTCAAAAAGGATCTTGGCCGCGCGCAGGACATTCTGGATGCCGACCACTATGGTCTTGAGAAGGTCAAGGAACGGATCGTTGAGTATCTCGCGGTGCAGCAGCGCTCGAAGAAGCTGAAAGGTCCGATCCTGTGCCTTGTTGGCCCTCCGGGTGTGGGTAAGACTTCGCTTGGTAAATCGGTTGCCAAAGCCACGGGGCGCGAGTTCATTCGCATCTCGCTGGGCGGTGTGCGCGATGAATCCGAGATCCGCGGTCACCGTCGGACCTATATCGGCTCGATGCCCGGTAAGATCATCCAGGCGCTGAAAAAGGCGAAGACCACGAACCCGCTTATCCTGCTCGATGAAATCGACAAGATGGGGCAGGACTTCCGTGGCGACCCGGCTTCGGCAATGCTGGAGGTGTTGGACCCGGAACAGAACAGCACGTTCATGGACCACTATCTTGAGGTGGAATATGACCTGTCGAACGTGATGTTCCTGACCACGTCGAACAGCTACAACATGCCCGGGCCTCTGCTGGACCGGATGGAGATCATCCCGCTGGCCGGCTACACAGAAGAGGAAAAGAGCGAGATCGCCAAACAGCACCTGATCGGCAAACAGGTCAAGAACCATGGTCTGAAAACCAAGGAGTTTGATCTGACCGACGAGGCGCTCCAGAAGATCATTCGCATCTACACCCGTGAAGCCGGGGTGCGGAACCTGGAACGTGAGATCGCCAAGGTGGCGCGGAAATCGCTGACCAAGATAATCAAAAAAGAGGCTGAATCCGTCACGGTTACGCCGGACAATCTTGATGAATTCCTGGGCGTGCCGAAGTTCCGCTATGGTCTTGCTGAGCAGGACGATCAGGTTGGTGTTGTTACCGGTCTGGCTTGGACCTCGGTAGGGGGTGATCTGCTGCATATCGAGGCGCTGAAACTGCCCGGCAAAGGGCGGATGAAGACCACCGGCAAGCTGGGCGACGTGATGAAGGAATCCATCGACGCGGCCTCGTCTTATGTGCGGTCGATTTCACCTCAGATCGGTGTGAAACCGCCCAAGTTCGACACGTTGGATATTCACGTGCACGTTCCGGATGGGGCAACCCCCAAGGACGGTCCTTCGGCCGGTTTGGCGATGGTAACGTCGATTGTATCGGTCCTGACCGGAATTCCGGTGCGTAAGGACATTGCCATGACGGGCGAGGTGTCGCTTCGCGGGAATGCAATGCCGATTGGCGGTTTGAAAGAAAAGCTGCTGGCTGCCCTGCGGGGAGGCATCAAGACGGTGCTGATCCCGGAAGAGAACGAGAAGGATCTGGCGGACATTCCGGATAACGTTAAGGAAGGCCTCAAGATTATTCCGGTCAAGCATGTCTCGGAAGTTCTGGAGCAGGCACTTGTTCGCGCGCCAGATCCCATCGAATGGGACGAAGCGGCCGAGGAAGCAGCGGCAGCCGCCGCCAAGGCACCCGAAAGCACCGGACCGTCGGCGACTGCACATTAAGTTACCGGAAGTCAGGGCCGGGATACTGGCCACCTGAGAGAATATGGAGAAGCCTGCGGCAATTGCGGCGGGCTTTTTCATTTGGGTCACTCGGTTATTCAGAACCCGACAACGGGTTCCTTGGGATCCAGTATTTCTTCTTCGGCGATGTATTCCTGAAACTTTTCAGTGGATAGGGCTGAACGGACGGCAAGGCTGAAGATCACAGCGGAAAACAGGATACATAGAAGGATATCCCATCCAAAGGGGATCTGCTTTTGCGCGCCTTCGCCGAATTGCCCAAGGAAAGAGATCAGCCCGATACCGGCAAAATAGGGCGCCAGCCACAAGGCTTCGGTCACGTCCATTTCGTCCAAACGGTTGCGGAATCGCAGCAACAGAAGAACCATTCCCACGATCAACGCAATGCCAAGGCGCCAGACTGTGTCCCAACCGCTCCAGTAGACGACCAGTGTGGCAACGGCAAAGGCCGTGACGGCGACCACCTTGACGGTCGGGATGCGGATCGAACGCGGGTGATCGGGCATGAGGTGGCGCAAGCAGACCACGGCGATTGGGCCGACGGCGAATGACAGGACGATGGCCGCTCCGTTCAACGCGATTACTGTGGCGAAAGGTACGGTCAGCAGGAAAAGCGTTCCGATCAGAAAATTCAGCGCCAGTGCCCAAAGCGGCACGCCGAACGAAGACAGCATTTGCAGGCGATGGGGTAGAAATCCGTTTTTGGACAACGCCATGGCAATACGCGCGTTCGAGCCAGTGGCCACCAATCCGTTGCCAAAAGGTCCGATCACCGAGCCGACGTTGAGCAGGCTGAGAAACCAGATGATCCCCACGGACATGATTATTCCGTCCAGCGGACCCTGGCCGCCAAAGTTCAATTGTGCCCAACCGTTTTTCAGCATTTCGGGATCAAGCGCGCCAATGAAGGCGATCTGAAGTCCCAGATACAGGGCCGCGCACAGAACGATGGATAGAACCAGGGCTGCGGGGATGGCGAATTTGGGGTTTCGAACTTCACCGGCCATGTCGACCACGTGGCGAAATCCGATGAAAGAGAATATCACGCCTCCGGTCGACACCGCTGCCATGATGCCCTGTAATCCATAGGGCGCAAAACCACCTGGCTGAGTGAAGTTTTCGGTGTTGAACCGTGTCGCGATCAGCAGGATCGACAGAACGATAGGGATAGCGATTTTGGCCCACGTCAGCGCGGCGTTGACCCGCGTGAAAAACTTCACCCCCAATGCGTTGACCGCGACGAACAGAAGCATGAAAACCAGCGCAACCGCAATGCCAGCCCCGGTCAGATCGCCGGTATCCGCAGCATGCAGCCAGGGCGCATAGGGCGCGAGGTATTTCAACATCGCCTCAACTTCGATTGGTGCGGTGGTGTTATATCCGATCCAGGCTGTCCAGCCCATGGCCATCGAGACTATGTTGCCATGTGAAAACTGAGGCACCCGTGCAATTCCACCGGATATCGGCAGCATGGCCGAGATTTCGGCAAATGTTATGGCCAGAACAAACATGGCAACCGCGCCGATGATCCAGGAAAGGATGGCCGCAGGACCAGCATGTTGCACGGCCAACATAGGTCCGAACAGCCAGCCCGAGCCAATAATGCCACCAACCGAAATGAAGGTCAGGCCAACAAGACCAATATCGCGCTTCAATTCAGCCATAAACATTCCTGAAAATAATGCCCGGAATTACCGATCAATCCCGGTCAGGATAGGCGGGGGGAACGCGCTGTGACAAGCTTGCTCTCGAGCAACCCTCAATCTGCTCAACTTGTTGGTTTTGAGGCAGTTCTGGAAGCACGCGTAAGCCAGCCTTGGTGTCACCGGGCTTCCAGCCAGACTCTAGTAGGCGGTTATTCTACGTCGCCTGATTCCAAACAGCCCAGCTATTGCGCCTATCAGTAGCAGTCCGCTGGCGGGCAGGGGAACGGCTGATACTTTTAGATTGTCCACCCGATAACTGGCACACCAATCATTACACCAAACCGTGTTGGGTCCGAACGGGTCGTATAAGTCATTCCAATAGGGGCCACTGATCGGGTTGTCACGGTAAGTATCAACTGATCGATATGAGAGAACCCGCTAGATAACCTAAGCTTCTTTAGTTTCGGTATGACACTGTCCGACGTAAATTGTGTCTGCGTCGGGCCGATTGACTGCGTAGCCACCGTAGCCCCGTTTCGTACTCCAGTGAAAGTCAGAGTTGCCACCGGCGCAATTCCTGACGTTGCCCACTGGAAGTAGGCTTGGCTGTTATCGTCTGCCGGTCTAGGCCCCGATCCCGACATGAAAATCCGCAATGCGCCCCAAACATCAATAGATTTTGCCGTGTATGTTGTTCCGCTTATGGCTCTGATTGTTGACGTCAGAATGCCGCTATCGGAATGCAGGTACAGGTAGTTCCCGCCCAGATAGGTCGTGCTGTAATCGTAGATGAACCCGTTGGACGTCGCAGGTCCACCACCCGCATTGGGATAAACCGGGTTGTGATCGAACGTAACCGTCAAAGCACTGGCTGCATTGGCCAAGCACACGGCTAACGCCGCAAAAATATGTTTCATCGCAATACCCTCTATCAATGTCTCCAGATTAGTTAGTGAAGTATCACTTTGCAACTAGTCGTAGAGGCGGTTCTCTTAGAGAAATGAGGCTTGGACGCCTTGCCGCGTTTTGGCTTCTGGCACCCATTCCTGTCACCAGATCCGACAAATCATTGAAAAGATGGTGGGTGATAAGAGATTTGAACTCCTGACATCTTCGATGTGAACGAAGCGCTCTACCACTGAGCTAATCACCCGTGAGGCCGCCTCTTACAGTGTGTCAGTCCGGTTCGCAAGATCAGATGCAGGTGGCGCAGAAACTTTGCTTGCCCTCAGCGCATTTCACGCAGAACCCGGCACCTGTTCAAAGGGTGGGTTCGGGAAAAAATCAGGATAAGGCAAAAAACTTGAAAACGCCGCTTGACGATGCCCGGGCGTGGCCATAATACACCCCAACGTTCAGAGCGAACGGGCAGCGGGCGGTTGTAGCTCAGTTGGTTAGAGTACCGGCCTGTCACGCCGGGGGTCGCGGGTTCGAGCCCCGTCAACCGCGCCATCGCTGCCAGCCTGTGATCCGGGTCAATGGATCAGACATAGACCCTAAATGCGCGGTTGTAGCTCAGTTGGTTAGAGTACCGGCCTGTCACGCCGGGGGTCGCGGGTTCGAGCCCCGTCAACCGCGCCATTTCCCTGATTTCGTAGATTGACCGAAAACAATTGCCCATTGGGGCGATCGACATGGGGCTGATGTCAGGAGTTGTCGGCAATAATCCGACTGTTCACACTTTGTTCTAACTTTTGTGTTGGAGACTCAGCCTGGCTCGCCTATTTCTAGGACACTTGTCTGTTGGGGGCCGAAATGGCTGAGCTGAAGAATATCGAGGTGCGCGGCGCGCGCGAGCATAACCTCAAAAGTATTGATGTTGACATTCCACGCGATCAGCTTGTGGTGATTACAGGTCTGTCTGGTTCGGGCAAGTCGTCGCTGGCCTTTGATACCATCTATGCCGAAGGTCAAAGGCGCTATGTCGAAAGCCTGTCCGCTTATGCGCGCCAGTTTCTGGACATGATGGAAAAGCCCGACGTTGACCATATCAGCGGCCTGTCCCCGGCGATTTCCATCGAGCAGAAAACGACGTCGAAGAACCCACGCTCCACCGTTGGCACGGTAACCGAGATTTACGACTACCTACGCCTGCTGTTCGCGCGTGCAGGGACGCCCTACAGCCCTGCCACGGGTCTGCCCATTGAGGCGCAACAGGTGCAGGACATGGTCGACCGCATCATGGCGATGGAGGAAGGGACGCGCGGATACCTTCTGGCCCCCATCGTGAGGGACCGAAAAGGGGAGTACAAAAAGGAGTTTCTGGAACTTCGCAAACAAGGCTTCCAGCGCGTCAAGGTGGACGGGGAGTTCTATGAACTTGATGAGCCGCCCACTCTGGACAAGAAGTTTCGCCATGACATCGACGTCGTAGTCGACCGTCTGGTTGTACGCGAAGGGATGGAAACACGTCTGGCCGACAGCCTGCGGACTGCGCTGGATCTGGCCGATGGAATCGCGATTCTGGAAACCGCGCCGCGCGAAGGAGACCCCGAACGTATCACTTTCAGCGAGAATTTTGCCTGTCCGGTCAGCGGCTTCACGATTCCCGAGATCGAGCCGCGCCTGTTCTCGTTTAACGCACCGTTTGGGGCATGCCCGGATTGTGACGGTCTGGGAGTGGAACTGTTTTTCGATGAGCGTCTCGTGGTGCCGGACCAGACACTGAAACTGTATGATGGTGCACTGGCGCCGTGGCGAAAGGGTAAATCGCCGTACTTCCTGCAAACCATCGAAGCCATCGCCCGCCACTTTGAGTTCGACAAGAACACCCCATGGAAAGACCTGCCGGAGAAGGTTCAGCAGGTGTTTCTTCGGGGGTCGGGCGACGAGGAAATACAGTTCCGTTACGACGAAGGTGGACGGGTTTATCAGGTGACGCGCAGTTTTGAGGGCGTAATTCCCAATATGGAACGCCGTTACCGCGAGACCGACAGCGCCTGGATTCGCGAAGAATTCGAGCGCTATCAGAATAACCGTCCGTGCGGCACATGTGATGGTTACCGTCTGCGTCCCGAAGCCCTGGCCGTCAAAATCGCGGGCCTGCATGTTGGGCAGGTGGTTCAGATGTCGATCAAGGAGGCTCTGGCCTGGATCGAGGATGCTCCGAACCATCTGAGCACGCAGAAAAACGAGATTGCGCGCGCAATTCTGAAGGAAATCCGCGAACGACTTGGATTCCTGAATAATGTTGGTTTGGAATATCTTACGCTGTCACGTTCAAGTGGAACCCTGTCTGGTGGCGAAAGCCAGCGGATCCGGTTGGCCAGCCAGATCGGTTCGGGTCTGACAGGGGTTCTGTATGTGCTGGACGAGCCGTCAATCGGATTGCACCAGCGCGACAATGACCGTCTGCTTGGAACGCTCAAGAACCTACGCGATCAAGGGAATACCGTGATCGTTGTTGAGCATGACGAAGAAGCCATCCGTGAGGCTGATTACGTTTTTGATATTGGTCCCGGCGCCGGTGTGCATGGCGGGCAGGTCGTAAGCCAGGGAACACCTGCGGAAATAACAGCGGATGCGGCCTCGATCACGGGGCAATACCTGGCCGGAACGCGCGAGATCGCGGTGCCCGCTGAACGGCGCAAGGGCAATAAGAAGAAGGTTTCGGTGGTCAATGCGACCGGGAACAACCTGAAGAATGTGACGGCTGGGTTTCCTTTGGCCAAGTTTGTCTGTGTGACCGGAGTTTCCGGCGGCGGGAAGTCCACTTTGACCATTGAGACGCTGTTCAAAACGGCGTCGATGCGCTTGAATGGTGCGCGCCAGACACCTGCGCCGTGCGAGACGATCAAGGGACTGGAGCATCTGGATAAGGTCATCGACATCGACCAGCGACCCATTGGGCGGACTCCGCGTTCAAATCCAGCAACTTACACGGGGGCGTTCACCCCGATCCGCGACTGGTTTGCCGGTCTGCCCGAGGCCAAGGCACGAGGGTACAAACCTGGACGGTTCAGCTTCAACGTCAAGGGAGGTCGGTGCGAGGCCTGTCAGGGTGACGGGGTCATCAAGATCGAGATGCACTTCCTTCCGGATGTCTACGTGACCTGTGAAACCTGCAAGGGTGCGCGGTACAACCGCGAGACACTGGAGATCAAATTCAAGGGTAAGTCCATCGCGGATGTTCTTGATATGACGGTGGAAGACGCGCAGGACTTCTTCAAAGCCGTGCCTTCCATTCGCGACAAGATGGACGCACTGGCGCGGGTTGGTCTGGGTTATATCAAGGTCGGACAGCAGGCCACCACGCTTTCGGGTGGTGAGGCGCAGCGGGTCAAGCTTTCAAAGGAACTGTCCAAACGTTCGACCGGGCGGACGCTGTATATTCTGGATGAACCGACCACCGGCCTGCACTTTGAAGATGTGCGCAAGCTTTTGGAAGTACTGCACGAACTTGTGGATCAAGGAAATACGGTCATTGTGATCGAACACAACCTGGATGTGATCAAAACCGCCGATTGGATCATCGATATTGGCCCGGAAGGTGGCGATGGCGGCGGACAGATTGTTGCCGAGGGCACACCCGAGCAAGTTGCGGAGTGTGAGAGCAGCCATACCGGGCACTACCTCAGGCCGATGTTGAATTTGGACCGGGTCGCTGCAGAATAGCGGCCCGGCAGTTTCCTAGTACAGGATATCCGCCACGGCGCCGATCAGGTTGAGAACTTTCCGCGTTTCAGGATCGATTCTGTAGACATAGTCGCCGGCGCGAACGTAATTGCCGCCTCGTTTCAAGCCGTAACGATAGGGATCGTCGATCCAGACATAGTCCCGTTCGATGCGGTCGCCCGTCCGATATAGGTTTTTGACCTGTCCTGGTGGCACGCAGGGGACTGCCTTTTTGGCCAGACCGGGCGGGCAGTGCCCGGCCTTTCCCTTGCCGTTGCCAGCTTCGACCGCAGCCGTACTGATCACCAGCAAGGCGATGGATCCAAAAGTTCTGAGAGTTTTCATCGGCGGCCCCTGCAATTATTCTGCACTGGTTTTAGCACGTACAGACCGGGACAAAGAAGTGACGACAAACAACTGTTTTCGGGTCAGCAAAAAACTGCATTACGCGCCTCAGCTCCGGCCTCTCTTTTCAAACCGGGGCAGCATGGCGGAAAAGTCTTTCCCCAACCCATCTTCAGCTTCGACAAATTGTTCATACAAGGCCGTTGCAGCCTGGCCCATGGGTGTGTCGGCATCCGACCCTTCCGCGGCCTGCTGGCTAAGGCGTAAATCCTTCAGCATCAGCTCTGCAGCAAAACCTGGCTTGTAGCCGTTGTCGGCCGGACTGGTGGGACCAACACCGGGGGCAGGGCAATAGGCGTTCATTGTCCAGCTATATCCGGACGATGTACTGACGACATCAAACATCTTTTGGCGATCCAACCCCAACTTGTCGGCCAGTGCAAAAGCCTCACAGGTCGCGATCATGGTGACGCCGAGGATCATGTTGTTGCAGATCTTTGCCGCCTGACCCGCGCCGGAATCGCCGCAATGAACGGCCTTCTGGCCCATGATGTCGAACAGCGGTTCGGCCGTTGCAAACGCTTCTTCCGAACCACCTGCCATGAAAGTCAGCGTACCAGTCGCGGCGCCCCCGATACCGCCTGAAACCGGAGCGTCGACGGCTCTTAACCCGGCTGCCAGGGCCTGATCCGCCACAGCGCGCGCGCTGTCGACGTCGACGGTTGAGCAATCAATCCAGGTGGCGCCTTTCTGCATGGCCGGAACAATCTCGTCCGCGACAGATCGCAAGATCTGACCGTTTGGAAGCATCGTAATTGCCACGTCTGCTCCGGCGACGGCCTCGGCCCCGGAAGATGCCATGGTGACCCCTTCGACCGTAACGTCTGCCATGTCAAAGCCAATCACGACATGCCCGGCCTTCGCCAGATTGGCGGCCATCGGTGCGCCCATGTTGCCAAGGCCGATAAAACCGATCTTCATCCTTATTCCTCCTCGAATGTCAGTGCGTCCGCGCCCAGTGGTTGCAGCATTTTCGAAACAGCGACTGCGGGTACGGATTGATCCGCAAAGCTCCACCTAGGATTGCGGTCCTTGTCTATGATCTGCGCGCGAATACCTTCCAGAAAATCCCCGTGTTCCATGGCGCGGAACGTAAACCGGAATTCCAGTTCCAACGCTTTGCGTATCGTCAGAGATGGCCCACGCAATCGATGCAGCATTTCTACGTAACAGGCCATCGACAAAGGTGAATGCCGTCCGAGTGTGGCCAGAGTTTTGGTGGAAAATTCCGGATCAGCGTTACGCAGATTGGTCAGGATGTCGCCCAGCGCCTCGCCCGAGAATATGTCATCGATCACAGGTTGGTCCTGCTCCAATGTACTCTCCGGCGGAGTCTGCGCGTGTTTGGCCAGTATCTCGGCATCACCAGAGGCTTCGAGCAGCTCCATGAGATCGGACCATTGGGACTGCGGGATATAGTGATCGGCAAATCCGGCATAAATCGCATCACCTGGCCCCATGCGTCGTCCGGTTGTTCCCAGATATTCACCTAACCGGCCGGGTGCCAGGGCCAGCATCAGCGTGCTGCCGACGTCCGGAACCAGTCCGATGGAGCATTCAGGCAATGCGATCTGCGCGGTCTCGCCCACGATCCGGTGACTTCCGTGGCACCCGATGCCAACACCGCCGCCCATTGTGAAACCCTGCAGAAAGCTGATCACCGGTTTAGGGTACTCGAAGATCAGGGCATTCAAGCGGTATTCATCGCGCCAGAAGGTTTGACCATAGGCGAAATCGCCTTTCATGCCCGTTTCATAAAGCTCGGCGATGTCACCTCCGGCGCAAAAGGCCTTGTCGCCTTCGGCATCAATAATGATCAGGTCAACCGAGTCATCTTCGCGCCAGTTCCGCAGGGCGCTGTCTATGGCCATGCACATGTCATAACTAAGCGCGTTGAGCGCCTTGGGCCGAGCCAATGTGATGCGCCCGGCGCGGCCTGTCACACGGATGTTGATATCTGGCATTTGATCCTCAGCGTTGGGCAAGCATCTGGCGGGCGACGATCACGCGCATGATCTCGTTGGTGCCTTCCAATATCTGATGCACGCGCAGATCACGCACAAGCTTTTCGATCCCGTAATCGGCCAGATAGCCGTACCCGCCATGCAACTGCAGACATTGATCGACGACTTTTGATCCCGTTTCGGTAACGAACTTTTTGGCCATCGCGCAGAACTTGCTGGCATCGGGCGTGCCTTGATCCAGCTTCCACGCGGCCTGCCGCAAGAAGACGCGCGCGGCCTGCAGTTCAATCTCCATATCGGCCAGGCGGAACTGCAGGGCCTGAAACTGGTCGATGGATTGACCGAATGCTTTACGCTCGGACATGTATTGCAAGGTCATATCCAAGCCGGTTTGCGCCGCACCCAGAGAGCAGGAGGCGATATTCAAACGCCCGCCGTCCAGTCCCATCATGGCGTATTTGAATCCGTCACCTTCGGTGCCGACCAGGTTCCCCGATGGTATCTTGCAGTCATCGAACTGCACCTGCGCCGTCGGCTGGCTTTTCCAACCCATTTTCTGCTCAAGCGCCCCGAAGCTGAGACCGGGCGTACCGTCTTCGACATAAACGGTCGAAATCCCCTTGGGACCATCCTGACCCGTGCGCACCATGCAGACATAAGCATCAGAGTAGCCACCGCCCGAGATAAACGCCTTGGTGCCGTTCAGCGTGTAACCTTCGTTTGTACGCTCGGCGCGGGTTTTGAGAGCTGCAGCGTCCGAGCCCGAGCCGGGTTCGGTCAGGCAGTAGCTGAGGACCGTATCAAGACTGAGAACCTGTGGCATGATACGTGATTTCAGCTCGTCACTGGCGAAACTGTCCAGCATCTTTGCGCACATGTTGTGGATCGACAGAAAGGCTGCAACCGACGGGCAAGCCATGGACAAAGCTTCAAAAACCAGCGTTGCATCCAGCCTGCTCAGACCCGATCCTCCTGCGTCCTCAGAGACATACAAGCCACCGAAGCCCAGTTCGCCGATCCGGGGCCAAAGGTCTTTGGGAATGGTTCCGTCCGCCTCCCATTGCCGCGCAAACGGAGCGATGTTTTCCTGCCCAAATGCATAGGCCATGTCGAAGATAGCTGTCTGTTCCTCGGTCAGCGCGAAATCCATGCCAATCCTTCCCGTCGATGCTGAATTGAACGATTGTTTATTTCCCAATCGTTACAGAAATTTTGCACGATCAGCAATCACGGGAAGTAAGGTTATGGTATTGATCGGCCCGGGTGCGCGATATCAGAGATCTTCGTGGAATTCCTCGATCAGGTGCTTCACGACCGCCTGACCGGGATCGTCCCCTTTTGCCACGGCCTCGGCGTGTACACGGCGCTGGCGTGTGGCGGACGTTCCGTTTTCCGCAATTTGCCGAAGGCGGGCCAATTCGGTCATCGTGCCCAACGCCTCGGTATCTTCCGCAAGCATTCCCATCAGTTCACCAATCAGTTCAGGCATTGGCTTGATTGACCGGTCGCCAAAATCGATCAGCCCTTCGCCAACGCCGTACCGTTGTGCACGCCAGCGGTTTTCGCCGATGAGGAACCGGTCATAGTGACGCCAGCGCAGGTTGCGGTCTTTCAAACGACACAGCATCCGGGTCAGCGCCTGGATCATCGCAGCCAGCGAAAGGGCGTGTTCCAGCCGGGGCTGCACATCCATGATACGGGTTTCCAACGTCGGAAACCGATGCGAGGGGCGCAGGTCCCACCATATCTTTGAGGTGTCTTCGATGACGCCGAGTTCCACAAGGATTCCTGTCGTACGCTCGTATTCAGCCCAACTGGCCGGTACCGGAGGCAATCCGGTTCGGGGCAGGTTGTCGAACACGGTCAGCCGATAGGAGGACAACCCTGTGTCTTCACCGCTCCAGAACGGAGAGGATGTGGAAAGAGCCAGCAGGTGCGGCAAAAAGTAGGACAGTTGTGGCATCAGATCGGCACGCAGCGCCTTGTCTTCGACGCCGACGTGAACATGCATGCCGCAGATCAGCATGCGTCGCGCAACACCGCCAAGGGCATGTTGCAAGGCGTCATAGCGATCCTTGCGTGTATGATGCTGGTCTTTCCACTTTGCAAAGGGATGGCAGGATGCGGCAATCGGGGCAAGATTGTATTCAGCGGCGCGCGTGGCTACGCAAGACCGCAACCGCTTGAGGTCCTCACGGGCCGCGCCAATCGTGGCATGAGGGCGGGTTCCCACCTCGATCTGGCATTGCAGGAATTCAGGGCTGACCTGACCTTCAAAATCGGCCTGGCAAGCATCCATCATAGCGGCAGGTGCTTCGGACAATTGCAGGCTGTCGCGGTCCACAAGCAGGTATTCCTCTTCAATACCCAGCGTGAATTCCTGCTGCATGGCGGCCCTCCGGTCTTTATGTTCACGCCAGTGAATACGGAATTTGCCCTTTTGCCAAGTGTTTGCCGCGCAGGTGCTTGCGAAGCCTTGGTCGGCACAGGTAAGGAGCGGGGAGTGTTCAACCAGGGATCGGAGACGGCGGCGTGAAACCCAGGAAATTCCCGCGGACCAATGCAATTCTGGATCGCTTCGGCGTCAAGCTGATCGACAAAGTCACTGAACGGGATGAGCGCGCTCGGCTGGAAAGCTTTGAACGGGCAGGCGGATTGGAACGCCCTGCATATGCCCTTTCTCCGGGAATGGACGGGTTTGATGTCGGCCCGCTGGTCGAGGAATATCACGAACATGCCGAGGCGCTGGCGGCATTGAAAGACCCGGCGCGCAACAAGACCGGCTATCGCATCGGGAACGGATACTATGACAGCCCGGATGCGGACGCGCTTTATCTGATGATCCGCAGATTCAAGCCGAAACATGTGATCGAGGTCGGGTGTGGCAATTCAACCCGCGTCACGCGACAAGCGATCATTGATGGCGGGCTGAACACCCGCATTACGGCAATCGATCCGTATCCGAGGGCGGATATTGCGCATGTCGTGGATGATTTTGAACAAAAACGGCTGGAAGATGTCGATCCGGCGCTGTTTGAAAACCTGCAAGAAGGCGACGTTCTTTTCATCGATTCCAGCCATGTGGTCCGCATGAGCAACGACGTCGCGCATCTGTTCTGTCGCATCATTCCGGCCCTGAAACCCGGTGTCGTCATCCACGTGCACGATGTTTTTTTGCCCTACGAATACCCCACTCGTTTCTTCTATGATTGCCCCGGATGGGGCGAACAGTACATGCTGCACGCATTGCTGCAATCAGGTTTATATTCAATGCTTTGGCCGGGATATTATCTTCAACGGGAACGCCCGGACGCGGTCGAGGCCTTGCCATTCCTGACGGACGGACGGGCGCAGAGTATTTGGGTTCAGCTCAGAAAATCTTGACTTCAAAGTGATCCGCCACGCCGGGGCTGCCGTAATCCTTTCCATAACAAGCTGGAGAGGAGATGACAGCCATGTTTCGCCGCACATTCCTGGGCGCCGCCGCCGCGATTGCACTGACTTTGCCAATGCAGGCTCGTGCCGGGTCCGATATTGTTGATACCGCCGTCTCGGCCGGATCATTCACCACTCTTGTCGCCGCAGTTCAGGCTGCAGGGCTGGTTGACACTTTGAAAGGCGACGGACCTTTCACTGTTTTTGCCCCGACCGACGAGGCGTTTGCGGCATTGCCCGAAGGTACCGTTGAATCGCTTCTACTGCCTGAAAACAAAGATCAGTTGGTTTCCATACTGACTTATCACGTGGTTCCGGCCAAAGTGATGTCAGGGGACATTGCAGGTAAGCGCGCGAAGGTGCTGACCGTCCAGGGCGACCGCCTTAGTGTGAACGCGAAAAACGGCGTAAAGGTTAATGGTGCCAAGGTGGTGCAGGCTGATATCGAAGCCAGCAACGGCGTGATCCACGTTGTCGACGCGGTGATCCTGCCTGAATAAGTTTCCCAACGAAAATGAAAAACCCCGGCCTTGAGGCCGGGGTTTTTTTGTCAGATCAGTCTGACTTGTGTGCCGATCTGCACCAGCGGGTACAACTGTTCGACATGCTGATTGTACAGACCAATGCAGCCGGACGAGCTTTGGCGACCGATTTTGCGCGTATCATGCGTTCCATGCACCAGATAGGCAGGCCAGCCCAGATACATTGCGCGGGTTCCCAGCGGATTGCCCGGGTCGCCACCTTCCATTCGCACCGGCAGGTTCGGGTCACGCTCGCGCATAGATGCAGTCGGGGTCCAGCTGGGGTTTTCCCGCTTGCGCACAACTTCGGTATACCCGCGTTTGGTCAATTCCTCGCTCATCGGAACCGAGCTGGGATAGAGTTTATAGGTCCCATCCGGAGCCCAGTAGTGAACGGCGCGGCTGGTAATATCGGCCAGCAGGCATCCGACGCCCAATTCATTGAAGTGATCCTGCCAGTTCTGCTGCGAGAACGAGGACACATTGCGCCGCACCGGCAACTGCGTGCTGATGGCTTCTTCTTCCTGCGGAAATGCGTCAAGACTTTGCGCGCGTACCAGGGCAGGCGTCGCCAGAAAGGTCGCTGCGCCCAGCAATGCAGAGCGGCGGGTCATGCGGGGATTTGACAAGTTGGCCTCCGGTTCAGGAACTGCTCGGGTATTTATTTGAACTGCTCGGGTATTTATTTGGCGCTAAAATATTGTCAGCCGGTTCGGTTTTCCAGAGCTTTGCGTCTGAATTTTTCGTGAAATGGTCCCCGTTGGCTGTGCTTTGCCGAAAAAAAGCCCGGCCTGCGGCAGGCCGGGCATATTGATTTTTAGGTCCGATGTGCGGATCAGTCCATCGCTTTGAAGTTGAACTCGCCACCTTCCTTGATTCCGGACGGCCAGCGCGACGTTACGGTTTTGGTCCGGGTGTAGAACTTGAAGCTGTCCGGACCGTGCTGGTTCAGGTCGCCGAACATGGATTTCTTCCAGCCGCCAAAGGTGTGGTAGGCCAGCGGAACCGGGATCGGAACGTTAATGCCCACCATGCCGATGTTCACGCGGCTGGCAAAGTCCCGCGCAGTGTCACCGTCACGGGTGAAGATCGCGGTGCCGTTGCCGTACTCGTGGTCCATCGCCAGCTTCAGCGCTTCTTCATAGGAGCCGGCACGGACAGTCGAAAGAACCGGGCCAAAGATTTCCTGCTTGTAGATGTCCATGTCCGGGGTCACGTGATCGAACAGGTGCGGACCGACAAAGAAGCCGTCCTCATAGCCTTGCAGGCTGAAGTCGCGGTTATCGACAACCAGTTTCGCGCCTTGTTCCACGCCCGAGTTGATCAGACCCAGAATGCGCTCTTTCGCGGCACCGGTGACAACGGGCCCCATGTCGACATCGTCGCCCGCGGTGTAGGGGCCGACCTTCAGCTTTTCGACACGGGGGATCAGTTTCTCGATCAGCGCGTCGGCTGTTTCCTCACCCACCGGAACGGCGACAGAAATGGCCATGCAGCGTTCGCCCGCCGCGCCAAAGCCTGCGCCAACCAGCGCATCGGCCGCCTGATCCAGATCCGCGTCAGGCATGACGATCATGTGGTTCTTCGCACCGCCAAAGCACTGCGCGCGTTTGCCGTTCGCAGTGGCACGCGAATAGATGTATTGCGCAATCGGGGTCGAACCAACAAAGGACACGCCCTGAATGACTTCGCTGTCCAGCAGCGTATCCACAGCTTCTTTGTCGCCATTGACGACCTGGAACACGCCTTTCGGCAGACCGGCCTCGACGAACAGCTCAGCCAGCATCAGCGGCACGGACGGGTCACGCTCGGACGGCTTCAGCACCACGGCGTTGCCGCAGGCCAGGGCAGGGCCGACATGCCACAGCGGCATCATCGCCGGGAAGTTGAACGGCATGATCGAAGCGACTACGCCCAGCGGCTGGCGCATGGAGTACATGTCGATGCCGGGGCCCGCGCTGTCGGTGAATTCACCCTTCAGCATCTGAGGCGCACCGATGCAGTATTCGATTACTTCCAGACCACGCTGCAGGTCACCCTTGGCGTCTGGAATGGTTTTACCGTGTTCGCGGCTCAGCTCCTCGGCCAGTTTGTCCATATCGCGGTTCATCAGGCCGACCATGGCCATCATCACGCGCGCACGCTTCTGTGGGTTGGTCGCGCCCCAGGCCGGTTGTGCGGCGGCGGCGCTGGCAATTGCAGCAGTGGTTTCAGCGGCACTTGCCATCGGGCATTTGTACTGCACTTCGCCCGTTGCAGGGTTGAAGACGTCGTCAAAGCGGCCGGACGATCCGGCCACGTTTTCGCCGTTAATGAAATGGGTCAGTTCAGTCATAGCGAATTCCTCCGAAGTAAGTTGCGCGCACAATAGGCTTGCATAAATCACTTGAACAGAGGCAATGTCTCAAAGAAGTTTTGCAAAAATGCAGAGGTCTGGGATGAACCGGAACTGGGATGATATGCGGGTGTTTCTGGCGGTGGCCCGTGAACAAAGCCTGTCTGCCGCCGGCCGCCTGTTGAAGATCGACGCTGCAACCGTTGGGCGTAGAATCGCCCGGCTGGAAACCGCGCTGGAAACACCGCTATTCTCAAAATCTCAGCAGGGATACATTCTGACCACTGCCGGCGAACGGTTGGTCGAGCATGGATTACAAGCCGAAGAGGCGATGCGGGCAGCAGCCGGAACAGTTACGGGATCCTCCAAAACGCTGAGCGGCCAGATACGGATCGGTGCACCGGATGGCAGCGCCAATTACCTGCTGCCTCAGGTCTGCGCAAAGATCTGTGATGCAAACCCGGATCTGGACATACAGATTCTGGCCCTGCCGCGGGTCATCAATCTGTCCCGGCGCGAGGCTGACATGGCAGTTACCGTCAGCGCCCCGACGGCAGGGAAATTGCTTGTCCAGAAGATCAGTGATTACCGACTGCATCTGGTTGCCACGCAGGAATACCTGGCACAGCATGACGCCATTCATTCTGTGGACGACCTGCGAGGGCACCGGATGATTGGTTACATTCCTGATATGATCTTTGATCGTGAACTGGATTATCTCGTCGATCTTGGCGTTGACCGTGTCGCGCTTGCATCGAATTCCGTCTCAGTTCAGCTGCGCCAGGTCACGCTTGGCAGCGGCATCTGCGTCGCGCATGATTTCACGCTTCCGTTCCATCCGAACCTGCGGAAAATATTGACGGATCAGGTCAGTCTGACACGCAGTTTCCATCTGGTCCGGCACCTCGGAGATCAGCGCAATGAGCGACTGAATCGCTTTGCCGACGCGCTGACGCAGGGCATCCGCGAAGAGGTCGCGCGGCTTGAGGCTCAAGCTGCACCTTGACAGGTGCAAACATTCGGGCAAGGCTTTGAAAAAACAGTACGTTAGTCCGGAGGTTTTTTGCAAATGCTTGTACAGGCCATTCTAAAATCCAAGGCGACCAGCGGGGTAGTGACCGTTCAACCTTCGGCTACCGTGTCCGAGGCGGCCCAGATCCTTGCGGATAAACGGATCGGTACGGTGGTTGTGTCCGATGATGGCGGAGAAACAGCGGCCGGGATCTTGTCGGAGCGCGACATTGTACGCGAGTTGGCGGCTAGCGGCAGCGGTTGCTTGACACAGCCGGTCAGCACGTACATGACCCGCGAGCTTGTGACCGCATCGCGGCAGGATTCAGTGCAAGACATCATGTCGCGCATGACCGAGGGGCGCTTTCGACATATGCCCGTCATAGAAGAGGGCAAGTTGGTCGGTATCGTCACTTTGGGCGACGTTGTCAAAGCGCAGCTGTCCGAATTGGCGATGGAGAAAGACGCGCTGGAAGGCATGATCATGGGGCATTGATGCCCTTTGCATGTAACGGGCCCTCTTGCACCTGCGGCAGAGTTGTGTTTGCTTGCGCAGAAATTTTGTTGCGCAGGAGGTCTCGATGAGGGTTGGATTATATCCGGGAACCTTTGACCCAATCACCCTGGGACATATCGACATTATCCGCCGCGCCTCGGCCCTGGTGGATAAACTGGTCATCGGCGTTGCAATCAACCGCGACAAGGGGCCGTTGTTCTCGCTGGAAGAACGCGTAGCCATGATCGAGGCCGAATGTGCCCATCTGAGCGATCAGACCGGAACCGAGATCGTCGCCCATCCATTTGAAAATCTGCTGATCGATTGCGCCCGCGATGTTGGCGCCCAGATCATTGTGCGCGGATTGCGAGCTGTGGCGGATTTTGAATATGAATTCCAGATGGTCGGAATGAACCGTGCGCTGGATGATACGGTTGAGACCGTTTTCCTGATGGCCGAGGCTCGACACCAGGCCATTGCCTCGAAACTTGTGAAAGAGATTGCCCGGCTGGACGGGGACGTATCGAAATTCGTTACGCCCCTCGTCAATGACGCCTTGCGCAAGAGGTTAGGCTAGGGCACCCATCGCGGCGGCCGTATCCAGCATCCGATTCGAAAAGCCCCATTCATTGTCATACCACGCCAGAACCCTGACCAGTGTTCCGTCAGTGACTTTTGTTTCCGGCAGGGACACGGTCGAGCTGTGGGCATCGTGGTTGAAATCCACTGAAATCAGCGGACGGGTCTCGGCAGCCAGAACACCCGGGATCCTGGAAGCAGCATCCGTAAACAGCGCATTTACTTCGGCCTCCGTGGTTCGTCGCGACACCTCGGCGACCAGGTCAACGACCGACACATTCGGTGTGGGAACGCGAATGGCCTGGCCCGTCAGTTTGCCGGCCAGTTGGGGCAGCACGAGGCCGACAGCAGATGCTGCGCCCGTCGTAGTGGGAATCATCGACAACGCGGCGGCTCGTGACAGGTAAGGGTCCTTGCCTGCGGTATCGTGGACCGGCTGACTGGCCGTATAGGCATGCACCGTCGTCATGTTGCCATGCACAATGCCCAGCCCGGCATCCAGTGCCGCGGCAACGGGGGCCAGGCAGTTCGTTGTGCACGACGCGTTTGATACAACAGTGTCAGCGGCCGTCAGGTCTTTGTCGTTTACCCCAAATACGATTGTCTTGACCGCGCCATCACCGCGCGCAGGGGCCGAAATCAGGACCTTTTTTGAACCGTTCTCGAAATGACGTGATGCGGCTTCGCGCGTGCGAAAAACACCGGTGCATTCAAGTACCACGTCCACATCGGACCAGTTCAGGTTTTCGGGGTCGCGTTCACTGGAAAGCCTGATGGGTCCGGATCCGACATCCAATCCGGCATCTGTCAACCGAACAGGCCGTGTGTAACGCCCATGGACGCTGTCGAATTCGAAAAGATGGGCGTTTATTTCCGGTTTTGCCAGATCGTTGATTGCCACGATCTCGACGTCTGTACGGCCTGTTTCCATGACCGCGCGCAACACACCACGTCCGATCCGCCCAAATCCGTTGATTGCCAGCTTTAGTGTCATTTTCTGCTCCGTCGATTGTGGGCCTGAATAAGGTTAGCGCTAACAAAGCCAGATAACAGAAAATGTCAAGTAAAACCTCTGTCAGCGCCAGAAAGCGAGCCAGTCGAGAAAGCTGTAGAGTTTTTTGGCAAGGAACCACAAATGTTCGGTTCCGAACAATGCAAAGTCGAGGAAGAAACCGCCGAGGATGAACAGGCCGAGCCAGATGGCGATTTGATTGGTCATTTGCGCACCGCAGGAAAAGGCCCGCCCAGATAACCTGAGCGGGCCAAAATGTTCAATAACAGTCGGCTGGTTTAGTTAAGACGACCCATTGCAACGGCGACATCCGCCATGCGGACAGAGAAGCCCCATTCATTGTCGTACCATGCCAGAACGCGGACCATACGTCCGTCGACCACGCGGGTTTGGTCCGGCGCGAAGATTGAGCTTTCTTCGGTGTGGTTAAAGTCGGTCGAGACCAGCGGCGCGGGTTCGTAGCCCAGAACGCGCTGCATCGGGCCTTGCGCAGCTTCCTGAACGATCGCGTTAACCTCTTCGACCGTAACATCGCGCGACGCACGGAAGCTGAGGTCCACGGCGGAAACGTTCGGTGTTGGAACGCGGATGGCCGACCCGTCCAGACGGCCCTTCAGTTTGGGCAGAACCTCACCCAGCGCCTTGGCGGCACCGGTGCTGGTCGGGATCATCGACATGGCGGCTGCGCGGGCGCGGTACAGGTCGCTGTGGCGGCGGTCCAGGGTCGGCTGGTCACCGGTATAGGCATGGATCGTGGTCATGATGCCGTGTTCGATGCCGATGCCTTCGTCCAATACCTTGGCAAGCGGAGCAAGGCAGTTGGTGGTGCAAGAGCCGTTGGAAACCATTTTGTCCGCAGCGGTCAGACCGTTGTGGTTCACGCCAAAGACGATTGTCTTGTCGACGTTTTTGCCCGGCGCCGACAACAGAACTTTCTGCGCGCCACGGTCCAGGTGGGTCTTTGCTTTAAGACCGTCATTGAACTTGCCAGTGCATTCCAGAACGACGTCACAGCCTTCCCAGTCCAGTTCGCTCATATCGTAGGTCGAGAACATCTGCATCGGGCCGCGGCCCAAATCCATGGTGTTGCCGTTAATGGAAACGTCACGCGGGAAACGTCCGTGAATGCTGTCATATTTCAGCAGGTGTGCCGAGGTTTCCAGCGGTCCGGTGGCGTTGACCTTGATCACCTCGATGTCGTTACGGCCGGATGCCGCGATATGTGACAGGGTACAGCGGCCAATGCGGCCAAAACCATTGATACCGACCTTGATGGTCATATGACGTCTCCAAATGCGCTTGCTTTGGGGGCCATATAACGGTGAAAGCGAATTCTCAAAAGGGCAAAAATGGCATATTTTTAAGGTGTTAGCGCAAACCTCACGCGATTGCGCTAACGCTTGCGCTAGCCGTGAGATCGGGTAGGGTCTCGGTTGCGGCAGGTGACAGGAAAGGAAACGCGATGAGTGGTCTGTTGGCCCTGTTGGACGATGTGGCAGGGATTGCCAAGGTAGCAGCAGCTTCGGTGGACGATGTGGTGGCTGCCGCCGGCAAGGCCGGGGCCAAGACCGCAGGGGTCATCATTGATGACGCGGCTGTTACTCCGAAATTCGTGCAGGGCTTTGCGCCAGCACGGGAGTTGCCGATCATCTGGCGTATCGCGCGCGGCTCGATCTTCAACAAGATCATTCTGTTGCTGCCGGTGGCTTTGCTGCTGGCCAATTTCGCACCCTGGCTGATCACACCACTTTTGATGCTTGGCGGGTCATACTTGTGTTTCGAAGGGGCCGAAAAGATCTTTCATGTTCTGTTCCCGCACGGGAGTCACGCGATTGAACAGGATATGAGCGTGCGCGATCCGGGCCATCTTGAGGAACAAAAGGTCAAGGGTGCCATCAAAACCGATTTTATCCTGTCTGCTGAAATCATGACCATTGCGCTGGCGGCGATCGAGGCCCCGAACTTATGGATGCAGGCCGCAACACTGGCCGTTGTAGGGATCGGCGTGACGGTAGCGGTCTACGGCTCGGTCGCGTTAATCGTGAAGATGGACGACGTGGGACTTTATCTGGCGAATAACGCCCCGACACCTATTGGCCGGGGGCTGGGCAGGGGACTTGTGCGGGCCATGCCTGCCGTGATGAAAACCTTGTCGATTGTGGGAACTGCCGCGATGCTGTGGGTCGGAGGTTCAATTGTGATCCACGGGATGGAGGTTCTTGGGTTTGGCTGGCTGGGCCACCACATCCATGATTGGGCCTATGCCATCGGTCATTCCGTGTCCGATCAGTGGGTTGGCGCGGTGGAATGGACATCCAAGGCCACTATGGACGGTGTGTTCGGTTTGGTCTGGGGTCTGATCCTAATCCCGCTTGCAACCAAAGTGATAATGCCGATCATTGGAAAGTCCGGATCTCACTGAAACCAAATGGAAAAGGGCGGCCAGAGCCGCCCTTTGCTTGATTTTTCTGGTTGCGCTTAAAGGCCCAGCAATTCCTTGACCTTGGCAACAGTAGCCTCGGCAGTAATACCGAAATGCTTGTAAAGCTCACCAGCCGGGGCTGAAGCGCCGAAGCTCGACATGCCGATGAAACCGGCCTTGACCTCGCGACCACGCTCGCCCAGCAGCCAGCGATCCCAGCCACCGGCGCGGACGGCGGCCTCGATACCGACACGAACGGCACCTGCGGGCAGAACGCGTTTGCGATAGGCTTCGTCCTGTTCGGCGAACAGTTCCATACAAGGCATGGAAACGACACGGGTGCCGATGCCTTCGGCTTCGAGCATGGCTTTGGCTTCCATCGCCAGCGAGACTTCCGAACCGGTGGCGATCAGGATGGCCTGACGCTTGGCTTCCGCGTCGGCCAGAACATATGCGCCTTGTGCGGTCAGGTTTCTGGCCTTGTGGTCCTTGCGTACGGTGGGCACGCCCTGACGGGTCAGGGACAGGACCGAGGGGCTTTCTTTGAATGTCAGTGCCAGTTCCCATGCTTCGGCTGTCTCGACCGTATCCGCAGGGCGGAAAACGTAGGTGTTTGGTGTCGCGCGCGAAATCGCCAGATGCTCGACCGGCTGGTGGGTCGGGCCGTCTTCACCCAGACCGATCGAGTCGTGGGTCATGACGAAGACCGAAGGCACCTTCATCAGTGCGGCCAGGCGCATGGACGGGCGGGCATAGTCGGTGAAGGCCATAAATGTGCCGCCATAAGGGCGGATGCCGCCGTGCAGCGCCATGCCATTCATCGCAGCGGCCATACCATGTTCGCGAATGCCGTAGTGAATGTAACGGCCCTTGCGGTTTTCCGGCAGGAACACGCCCATATCGGCGGATTTGGTGTTGTTCGAACCGGTCAGGTCCGCCGAGCCGCCCACGGTCTCGGTCATGATCGGGTTCACGACATTCAAAACCTTCTCGGACGAGGCCCGAGTTGCCAGTTTCGGCTGGTCTTCCGACATCTGTTTCTTGAACGAGCGGATAGCACCGGCCAGTTTTTTGGGTGCTTCAAACGCGTAGGCGCGGTTGAACTCGGCCTGCTTGCGTTCGGACAGTTGCGCAAAACGCTCCTGCCACGCAGCGCGCTCGGTCGCGCCACGGGCGCCGATAACTTCCCAGGCAGACTTTACGTTGGCGGGGATTTCGAATGCGTCATGAGGCCAGCCGTAGCCCTCTTTTGCCGCCTTCAGCTGATCCTGATCGGTCAGTGCGCCGTGCCCCTTGGACGTATCCTGCGCCGCATGACCCAGTGCGATATGGCTTTCACAGGCGATCATGGTCGGTTTGTTGGATTTCTTCGCCTGTACGATGGCGGCGTCGATAGCCTTGGGGTCATGGCCATCGATTTCGATCACCTGCCAGCCCGAAGCCGTGAATCGGCGCACCTGGTCGGTGCGGTCGGCCATATCGACGGTGCCGTCGATGGTGATGTTGTTGTTGTCCCAGAACACGATCAGCTTGCTCAGCTCATGACGGCCGGCCAGAGTGATGGCTTCCTGGCTGACGCCTTCCATCAGGCAGCCGTCGCCCGCTATCACGTAGGTGTAGTGGTCGACGACCTTCTTGCCGTAATGCGCGCGCTGAATTTCCTCGGCCATGGCAAAGCCGACGGCGTTCGAGATGCCCTGACCCAGCGGGCCGGTGGTTGTCTCAACACCTTCGATCAGGAAGTTTTCCGGGTGGCCCGCCGTTTTTGCGCCCAACTGGCGGAAGTTCTTGATCTCATCCAGCGTCACATCTGCATGGCCGGTTAGATACAGCAGCGAATAAACCAGCATCGAGCCGTGACCCGCCGACAGAATGAACCGGTCGCGGTCGGGCCAGTTCGGGGCTGACGCATCAAACTTCAGGTGCTTTTCGAACAGTACGGTCGCAACATCGGCCATGCCCATCGGCATGCCGGAATGGCCGGAATTGGCGGCGGCGACGGCGTCGAGGGTCAAGGTGCGGATGGCCGCAGCTTTGTCCCAGTGTTCGGGGTTGGCATTGCGCAGCGCAGTCAGGTCCACGGGCGTTGTTCCTTTGGGTTACGGGCAGGTTGCGCGCTCAATAACACTCAGCCCCCAAAGTTCAAGTGGAACCGGGCATTCCATGAGGTGGCCGCTTCAAGAAGACGGTCCAAGTCGTTGAAAGCAAACAGTGGGTATTTTCCGGAACAATCCGTTAGACTAGGCACAGAAGTGGTTTGCATTGATTCGGACAAACCCGAGAGATAACGAACCTTGATAATGAGGTGACAGGGGCATGAGCCAGATCGAAGAACTACAGCGTCGCCTGACCGCCGCGATGGAGCGGATTGGCGCGGGTGTAGCGGCCATTCAGGACACAGCACCAGCCAAAGAAGGTGCAGATGACGAACTGCGCGTCGCGCTTGAGGACGAGCGTGTGGCGAATGCGCAGTTGGAAGAGCGGCTGAAATCTCTGAAAGAACGTCACGAACAGGAAGTCGACGCGATGCGCGCCGATATGGAGGCTTTGCGCAACGTTCCTGTTGATGACGCCGAGAAAACGGCACTGCGCCAACAACTTGCCGATGCCAATGACAGACTGGCCTCGGTTGAGGCTGCGCGGGCAGAGCTTGCCGACGCCAAGGCTGCGCTGGACAACCGTGAGGAACTGGAGGCGCTGAAGGCCGAAAACACTCGGTTAAGCGCATTGAGTGGAAAGCTGCAGGAGCTTGAGGCCGAAAATGCCCGACTGCTGTCAGAGATCGCCGACACCGAGCGTCTGGAAGAGCTTAACGCCGAACTGGAAATGCTGAGGGCGGAACGGTCAAGTCACGGGGCTGCGATGTCGCGGTTGGATGACGATCTGCAGCGCATGCGCAAAGCCAACGAACAGTTGCGGCGTTCGGTTGATGAGTTGCGCGCCGCCGTGCAGGACGGTCTGCCGGATGCCGAGATGCTGAACCGCGCCACAGTCGCCGAGTTGGAAGCAACGCGTGCCGCTCAGGCGACGGATGCAGCTGAGGCGCATGCGGTTCTGGCACGGCTGGAACCGTTGCTGTCACAGGCAAAGTTGGCAGAAGGTGAGGTGGAGTGATGCCCGAAGTAACCATTCATATCGGTGGTCGTGGTTTTGACGTCTCGTGCCAGGAAGGTGAAGAGCAATTTCTGCAGGCTGCGGCCCAAATGCTGGACGACGAGGCTCAGGTTCTGTCGGACCAGATTGGGCGCATGCCGGAATCACGAATGCTGCTGATGGCTGGCCTGATGCTGGCGGACAAAACCGCCGGAACCGAAGAAAAGGTCAAATCCCTTGAGGCAAAGCTCGCCGAGTTCCAAGCGGAGCTAGAGACGCTGCGAAGTGCACCACCGCCGGAACCCGAGCGTGTTGAAGTGGCAGTCGTGCCGCCATCGGTGACCGACACCTTGGGGGAACTGGCGGCGCGGGCCGAAGCGCTGGCGTCAATGCTGGAAGAGAAGTCCGGGGGATGAGAATGCTGCGCAATCTGGCATGCTTTGGACTGCTGATGTCAGGATCCGCCGCTATGGCCGAGATCGACATATTATCAGTGACTTTCACCTGCGAAAACGAAGTGCCGCTGCATGTGAGTTACTTTAATTCGACCGATGGATCAGGTGCTGCGGCGGTCATGGTCGACAACACTCTGGTCGCCATGCGCCAGGTCGAAAGCGGATCCGGGATTCGCTACGAGTCTCTGGGCACTGACGGAACGTATATTCTGCGTTCCAACGGCTGGAACGCTTCGATCAGCTATCTGGCGGCAGGAAGCGCCGCCAGTGAGCAGGTCATTTATCAGGAATGCAGCAGCCGGTAAGCGCCGATCAGGCGTTTGCTTCGCGGATTTTGTCGGCTGCTTCCTTGTTGTAGCCGACGCCGTTTTCGTCAAACAGTGTGTCCAGTTCACCCGACAGAGTCATTTCTGTAACGATGTCACAGCCGCCCACGAACTCGCCTTTGACAAAAAGCTGCGGCACGGTCGGCCAGTCGGAATAGTCCTTGATGCCCTGACGCACTTCTTCGTCGGCCAGAACGTTCACGTCAGTATATTCCACACCCATGTAGTTCAGGACACCGGCCACACGAGACGAAAATCCGCATTGCGGCATTTCCTTGGTGCCTTTCATGTACAGCACCACATCATTGGCTTTGACGGTTTCGTCGATCTGGGTCTTAACGTCGCTCATCTTGCTTGTCCTCTTCGCCCGTATCATGGGCAGTCGTTTCATTTTGTGAGGCCTCCGGGCCCCATCCTTCCGCTTCGAGCCGCCGATGCTCGGCCTGCGCCAAAGTCAACGGATCCAGCCCGTATCTCTCTATTCCGCCCACCTGGCTTACTTCGTCCGGATCAGGACGCATATCGGCCAGCGAGCGTTTCTTGTTGCGCTTCAAATAGGCTTCAATCAGCGCTGCGGCAACAATCAATCCAACTACAATGCAAACGCCAAGCATCAGATCACTCATATTCAGGCCTCCACTGGGGCTTGTAAGTGATGGCGCCGGATCTGATCATTCCGGAATTTTTGTGGTCAACGCCAGCGCGTGCAGTTCGCCATCCGGGCCGTCCATTTTGCCTTTCAACGCGGCGTAGACTGCCCGCTGTTGCTGCACCCTGTTCTTTCCGCGAAAGCTTTCGTCAACGACCATGGCAGACATATGAACACCATCATGCCCGCCAACCTGAATCTCCGCATCCGGAAAGGCTTCGCGCAGCAGGTGTTCGATTTCGTGGGCGCTCATCGGCATAAAGGTTACTCCTGAAGGTCTTTCCCAAGATGTAGAGCGATGCGCAGGGGCGTGCAAGGTGCCTCGGGGCGACCAAGTTTACAAATCCCGCGCCCAGTCGCGCGCGCAGGATTTCTGAATTTGGGATGTATGAAGGGCGGGCGTCAGGCCACCGCAGCGGCAAAGCTGCCACGGAAGATTTCCGCCAGTTCCGACAGCGGCGCTTCCGAACTTCCGATCCTGACAGCATCGCCCGTGAACCTGCCAACCGAGACCAGAGGGACACCGGCCTGACCGGCGGCGATCATCAGCGCCTCGGCCTGATCGAAGTTGCAGGCGACCAGATAGCGGGCCTGATCTTCACCGAACAGGAACTCGGTCGACGCCTCGTCCAACTGAACGCCGACGCCAGACGCTTCGGCCAGTTCGAAAGCGGCCAGAGCAAGGCCGCCGTCGGCCAGATCGGTACACGCCTTGATCATGTTGCGGTTGGTGCGGATGAAATCACCGTTGCGGGCCTCGGCCGCTAGATCGACATGGGGCGCATCACCGTCTTCGCGGTTGAACACCTCGGCCAGCAGGGCGGACTGACCCAGATGACCTTTGGTTTCGCCGATGACCAGCGCCACATGCCCTTCGCGGACCTCGTTGCCGATGATCTCGTCAGAATGCAGCAGCAGACCCACGGCGCCTATTGTCGGGGTCGGCAGGATCGCCTGACCATCTGTTTCGTTGTAAAGCGACACGTTGCCAGAAACGATCGGCATATCCAGCGCGCCAACGGCTTCGCCGATGCCCTGAATGGCGCCGACAAACTGGCCCATGATCTCGGGCTTTTCCGGGTTGCCGAAATTCAGGTTGTCGGTCGTGGCCAGCGGCTTGGCCCCAACGGCTGTCAGGTTGCGATAGGCTTCGGCCACGGCCTGCTTGCCGCCTTCAACCGGGTTGGCGCGCACATAGCGCGGGGTAACGTCCGAGGTGAAGGCCAATACCTTGTCGGTGCCATGAACGCGAACCATGCCAGCGCCCAATCCCGGTGTGCGGGTGGAATCCGCCATCACCATGGTGTCGTACTGTTCATAAACCCATTGCTTGCCCGCGTAGTTGGGAGAGGACAACAGGGCCTTCAATCCGTCGATCGGATCGATCTGTGGCACGTCGGCCAGTTCCTCGGCCTCCGGCGTCGGCTCCCACGGGCGGTCATATTCCGGTGCGGTCGAGGACAGTTTCGACAGGACAAGGTCAGCTTTGACTTCGCCATTGTGCATAATCAGGAAGCGGTCTTCGGCAATCGTTTCACCAACGATCGCGAAATCCAGATCCCATTTTTCGAATACTGCACGGGCTTCGGCCTCAAGTTCCGGCTTGAGGACCATCAGCATCCGTTCCTGGGATTCCGACAGCATCATCTCATACGCGGTCATGTCTTCTTCGCGCTGAGGCACGTTTTCCAGATCCAGACGCACACCAAGGCCGCCCTTGTCGCCCATTTCAACAGCCGAACAAGTCAGGCCGGCGGCGCCCATGTCCTGGATCGAAATCACAGCGCCGGTCTGCATCAATTCCAGCGTTGCTTCCATCAGACGCTTTTCGGTGAAGGGGTCACCAACCTGCACGGTGGGGCGTTTATCTTCGATGGTGTCATCGAATTCAGCCGAAGCCATTGTCGCACCGCCAACGCCGTCGCGGCCGGTTTTGGCTCCCAGATAAACGACAGGCATACCGACGCCCGATGCGGCGGAATAGAAGATCTTGTCGCTGTCAGCGAGGCCGGCGGCGAACGCGTTCACAAGGCAGTTGCCGTTATAGGCAGGGTGAAAACGGACTTCGCCGCCCACACAGGGAACACCGAAACAGTTGCCGTAGCCGCCAATCCCTTCAACCACGCCGTTGACCAGTTGGCGTGTCTTGTGGTGGCCCGGCTCTCCAAAGGACAGTGCGTTCATCGACGCAATCGGACGCGCGCCCATGGTGAATACGTCGCGCAGAATGCCGCCCACCCCGGTCGCCGCCCCTTGGTAGGGCTCGATATACGAGGGGTGGTTGTGGCTTTCCATTTTGAAGACGACGGCCTGACCGTCGCCAATATCCACCACGCCCGCATTCTCACCAGGGCCGCAAATGACCTGAGGCCCCGAGGTGGGCAGCGTGCGCAGCCATTTCTTCGAGGACTTGTAGGAACAGTGTTCGTTCCACATGGCCGAAAAGATGCCAAGCTCGGTAAATGTCGGCTCCCGCCCGATGATCTCCAGGATCATTTCATATTCTTCGGGTTTCAACCCGTGTGCTGCAATCAGATCCGGGGTGATGGCGGGCTCTTGCATGGTTTGTCCTGTGTCCGAGATGGCCGAGATTGCGCGCCTTTTAGGCCATGGGCGCGCCCGTGGGAAGGGTCAAGACCGCGCAGGGCGCAAGAACCGGGCCGAAAGCTAGGAGGAGAGCAATTACCCGGGCAAAAAAGAACCGGCGCGGTGCGCCGGTTCTTCAAGAAATTGGTCCAAAACCCGACTACTAGGGCAGCTACCGGGCGCGGAGCTTATCAAGCACCACCTTGCTGCTTGTTCAACGAGTCCGCGGCGGCAGCGCCAACAGCGGCCTTTTGCTCTTCCGACAGCGCTTCCGCCTCTTCAAGGCCGGGGATCGCCACTCGGACTTCGCGGCGGGCAAAGTCGATTCCGTTTTCGTTGAAGGCAGCCTTGACCCGGTTGAAGATTTCCTTGCGCAGCGTGAACTGCTTGCCCGGTTTGGCCATGAACTTGCCTCGGATGATCATCCCGACATCGTCAAAATCGAACACACCCTGAGATTTGAAGGGCTGCAAGAAACCATCCTTGTGAGTTTCGTCCGCCATCATGTCGGCCCCGATCTTTTTGAAGATCTTCTTGACCTTGTTGGGATCAGTGTCGAACGGCACAGTGAATTTCAGTTTCATGATGACCCAGTCACGGCTGAAATTCGTCAGCTTCTGAATTTCACCATAAGGGATCGTGTGAACCGGCCCGCGATGGTGGCGCAATTGCATCGAACGGATCGAGATCTTTTCGACGGTTCCCATAGTGCCGCCCACATCCACGTATTCACCAACGCGGAAGGCGTCATCGATCAGGAAGAAGATGCCGCCGACAATGTCGGCAACCAGCTTCTGCGCACCAAAGCCGATGGCCAGGCCGAGAACACCGGCACCGGCCAGGAGCGGCGTGATGTTGACGCCCAGTGCCCCGAGTGCCAGCAGGCCGAAGATGACGGCAATCGTCACCTGCGCGGTGATGCGCAGCAATGGCAGAACGGTCGCCAGACGCGAGCCGCCCGCACCGCCGCCTTCGCCACCGGCTTCTTCGTCCAAAGCTTCGGCGGCTGTCTGTTCTTTGGCCAGACGACGGTTGATCCAAAGCGAGACGACCTCGTTCATGATATAACCGACGGCAATAATCAGCAGAAACTCGATCACGGCCCCACCAACTTCGGCGCCGATGCCAGCGGAAGCGACATGCCGCAAATCCAACTGCCATGCCTGCGCAATCATCATCACGACAAACAGGCCTGCCAGAACACGCCCGATGCGGATATAGCTTCGCTTGGTCGACCGATAGGCGCGTTCGGCAAGCGGGCCTTCGCCGGACATCGGCGGTTGCAGATGGCGCACCAATCCACGGATCAGAGTGTCGAGGGCGGGTGCAATCAGCAACCAGAACATAGTCGTAAAATGCGGGCCTTTGACCAACAGCGCCAGGATTGCCGGGTCGCGCTGTGCGGCAAGATACTCGACCAGCAGCCAGGTCACCGCCGAAACGCCGATTGCGAAGTACGGATAATACTGCGCGACTTCTTCATCGAATTTTGTGTGATCCGGATCGGTGCCCAGCATCATCTGCGACAGGCCCTCGCGCGCGGTCCAGGCGATCACGCCAATGTAGATATGAATAGCGCTGTTCAGCCAGAAACCGATGCGGGTATCGCCGGGAGTGATACCGTTCAAACCATTGAAGCGGACAACGAACAGCGTAACCCCGATCAGGATCAGCAAACCAATCAGATTCCGATGCAGGTATTTTGCCCAGTGATCGTCAATGTTGACCAGTCTGAATTTTGGGTTGTTTGGTGCCATAATGAACCGCGACGCCGCCGCGCCCAGTCGCGGGATCCAGATAAGATAGAATACGAAAGGGCCCGCAAATTTGAGCTGCTCGGGTGTCAAAAGGATCCGGCCCAGAGTCCGGATGACGATATAGAAAACAATCAACCCGGCGATCTCGCGGCAGAACCGGCGGAACAAAAAGCTCACGGCACCCCAAAGGTCGGCCTCATCCCCGACTTCGGTGTGTTTGTGCCATCTTCTGGTTAACAGATCGAACAACTTTTCAGCTATGAATCCCACAACCAGAACGCTTGCGACCAGCCCGATCAAAGTAAGCACACCGGTCGAACCGAGAGTTTCGGAAAAGTTGCTAAATGCTTTAACCTGCGCGCTGAAAATGTTTGGAAGTGTCGTCAGAACATTAGTCCATGAGGCAACCATCGCCGCCCATATTTCGTTGATTTCGGTCAGCGGGTCTTCCTGTCCTTCTGCCTCCTTGGCCCTCTTCTCGGCTACGGCGTCCAACCGCTCTAACAAAAGGGCGCGCACCTGATCGTCAGACATGCGCGCAACCAAATCGTCCACCTGCTCGGGGCTCAGGTCATCGGGAACGACCGGGGCTGCCACCGTAGAGGATGAGCCTGTGTCAGACTCCTGAGCCAGCGCCGTACCCACAATAAACACGGATACGATCATCGCCAGCATTAGGCGAAGCAGATTGAACATGAGATTTCCCTCGAAAGTAGAAAATTTTTATTTTCCGGCAGCATAGAGGGAGTGTGGAACGATTCCCAGAAAAATTGGCTTGTTTTCAGAGGGCTTGGCTTTCGGGCCAAAAAAAAGGCCGAGCAATAAGCTCGGCCGTAGTCCAACAGGGAGGTATGAAGATGGTGAGCGTTTCAGCATCACCGCCTTCGAGTGCCCATTTAGTGTGCGGTTTTCGTTCGTTCAAGATTTATTAGGCTGTTTGCTGCTCATGCCCGCTATGCCAAATGTGCATAGCTAGAGTTTTCCCAGCTTCTTCAACTGTTTCCGCTGTTCGATGATCTCATCCTGAACGAAATCCCGGAAGGCTGCCACGCGTTTGGAATGTCGCAATTCCTCGGGGTATGCGAGATAGACCGGCACATCCGCGCTTTCGATATCTGCCAGAATGGAAATCAGATGCGGGAAATCCTGCGTGACGTAGTCCGGCAGAACACCGATGCCAAGGTTGTGTAGTACACCCTGCAATACCCCAAAATAGTTGTTGACCGTCAGCAGCGAGCTGGGGTTGTGCGTCATTAAATGCCGGACCATTGCTGCGCTGGCACCAACCTGTGGGGCGGCGGGGGTCTGGCAGATCAGCCTGTGATTGGAAATCTCCTCAATCGATGCCGGAGAGGAATGCGTGTCCAGGTATTCTCTGGTTGCATAAAGCTGCATCCGGACCGTCATAAGACGCTTGCGCACAAGATCCGCCTGGCTGGGTTCTTTCATGCGGATGGCAACATCGGCCTCGCGCATGGGAAGGTCCAGAACCCGTTCTTCCAACATCAGGTCGATGTTCAGGTCGGGGTATTGTTCATATAACTTCGGCAGCCTGGGGGCCAGCCAAAGGGTTCCGAAACCGAAAGTGGTTGTTACTCGAAGAACCCCAAACACTTCTTCTTCACTATCGCGGATGCGCGCGGCGGCAGCGTCCAGCCGTTTGGACATGGCCGAGGTCGCATCGAACAGCAATTCGCCCTGTTCGGTCAGAATCAGACCTCGGGCATGACGATGAAACAAGGTGGCATCGAGTGATTCTTCCAGCGCGCGAATTTGGCGGCTGACCGCCGATTGTGACAGGTTAAGCTTGTCTCCGGCGTGCGTCAGGCTGCCCGCGTCTGCAACCGCGTGAAATATCCTAAGCTTGTCCCAGTCCATCGCCGCAACTTTCGTTATCCTAAGGAAGCCCTATATGAAATAGGTAACAAGTTCTACATTCAAACTGTGAAATCGTTACAATTCAGAGGATAGCGTCTATACAGGTCAGAAATTATGACCTAAAATATGTGTTAAGTTAGCAACCTGATCTGACGAGGGGAGGCGTCCGATGAGCGAGCCCAAGATTACGCTGAATGACCGCTTTGATCTGACCAGAAATCCCGTTCTTCTGAACGGCACGCAGGCGCTTGTTCGGCTGATGCTGATGCAAAAAGCGCGCGACCAGAAGGCGGGTTTGAACACCGCCGGACTGGTGACGGGCTATCGCGGCTCACCGCTTGGGGCGGTCGATCAGCAGATGATGCGAGCGCAAAAAGAGCTTTCGGAAAGCGATGTCACCTTTCAGTTCGGTCTGAACGAGGATCTGGCGGCAACAGCCCTATGGGGCAGCCAGCAGGCCGGGTTGCGAGGAGACGGCCGGTACGACGGCGTGTTCGGGTTGTGGTACGGCAAGGGTCCGGGCGTGGACCGGTCCGGTGACGTGATGCGGCATGCGAATATGGCCGGAACCGCGCGCCATGGCGGTGTGCTGATGGCAATGGGCGACGATCACACCGGTGAAAGCTCGACCGTGTTGCACCAGTCGGAATGGTCTCTGGTCGACATGTACATGCCTGTGGTCAGCCCGGCAGGTGTTCAGGAGATCCTGGATTACGGTATCTACGGCTTTGCGCTCAGCCGGTTTGCCGGCGTTTGGGTTGGCCTGAAGACGATGAAAGACACGATTGAGGTGACTTCCGTCGTGGACGGCAGCCCGGATCGCATGGGGCTGGTGATGCCCGAGTTCGACATGCCGGAGGGCGGGCTGAACATCCGTTTGGGCGATACCCCTCATATGCAGGAAGGGCGCATTATCGACTTCAAGCGTTTTGCGGCGGAAACCTTTTCCCATGCCAACAAACTGGACAAGCGTATCTGGGGTAAGCCGGGCGCGAAAATCGGGTTTGTTGCGGCAGGCAAAAACTGGCTGGACCTGACCCATGCCATGTCCCTGCTGAACATCGACGCAAACGAGGCCGAGCGGCTGGGCATTACCACCTATAAGGTGGGGCAGACCTTCCCGCTGGACATGGTTGGGTTCCACGACTGGGCTGAAGGCCTGGATCTGATCGTGATTGTCGAGGAAAAGCGCAAGCTGATCGAGGTTCAGGTCAAAGAGGCCATTTTCGACGATCGCCGCGGCCGTCGTGTCTATGGCTGGTACAAGGGCGGTGCCGGCACCTTGCACCGTGAAGAACTGTTCCCGACACGCGGCGCGCTGGATCCGATCATGATCGCCGAGAAAATCGGTGAGATCCTGATCGAAGAGGGGCACGATACAGACGGCGTTCGCGCCGGGCTGGCAAAACTGTCCGAAGCCCGCAGGGCCGACAACGCCCAGGAAATCGCGACGCGCCTGCCATATTTCTGTTCGGGTTGCCCGCACAACAGTTCTACCCGCGTGCCGACGGGAAGCCGCGCTTATGCCGGTATCGGCTGCCACTACATGGTTCAGTGGATGGATCGTGAGACGACAGGGTTCACTCAGATGGGCGGTGAAGGCGCAAACTGGATTGGGGAAGCGCCGTTTTCGACCACCAAGCATGTGTTCCAGAACCTTGGGGACGGAACCTACAACCACTCGGGTGTTCAGGCGATCCGGGCGGCATTGTCGGCGGGGACAAACATCACCTTCAAGATCCTGTTCAACGATGCAGTTGCCATGACTGGCGGGCAGGACAATGAGGGCGGTTTGACGGCCGAACGTATTGTGGCCGAGGTCAAGGCAATGGGCGTTCAGACGGTGGCTGTTGTTTATGACGAAAAGGAAGACGTGAACTTCAAGGCGCTGCCCGCTAATGTCGAAACCTTCGAGCGCGCCGAACTCATGCGGGTGCAGGAACGTTTTCGCGAGATCGAGGGCGTGTCGGTTATTGTCTACGTGCAGACCTGCGCCGCCGAAAAACGCCGCCGCCGCAAGCGCGGAACATTTCCCGACCCGGATAAGCGGGTGTTCATTAACACTGACATCTGCGAAGGCTGCGGGGATTGCGGTGTTCAGTCGAATTGTGTCTCGATCGTTCCGAAGAACACGGAACTTGGTCGCAAGCGCGCCATTGATCAGTCCAGCTGCAACAAGGATTTTTCCTGTCTCAACGGGTTTTGCCCTTCATTCGTGACGTTGGAAGGCGCTCAGATCCGAAAGGAAGCGACGACCGAGATCGACTTGCCCGATCTGCCTATGCCGCAACTTCCGCGTATTGATGGAACTCATAACGTTGTCATCACTGGCGTCGGCGGCACCGGGGTTGTGACGCTGGGTGCCATTCTGGCTCAGGCGGCCCAGATCGACGGCAAGGGTGCTGGCATGATGGAAATGGCGGGTTTGGCGCAAAAAGGCGGTGCGGTGCACATCCATTGCCGGTTGGCCAACCGTCCTGAAGACATCAGTGCCATCCGCGTCGCGACCGGCGAAGCACATGCGCTGATTGGCGGCGATCTGGTCGTGTCTGCCGGGGCCAAAACACTGGGTCTGACCCGAACCGGCCAAACCGGCGCGGTGGTCAATAGCCATGAAACGATCACCGGCGACTTCACCCGGGACACCGATTTCCAGATCCCCCGCGACCGGCTGGAACTGGCGCTGCAGGCGCGATTGAAGGACGGCGTTTCGATGTTTGATGCAACCGAGCTGGCGCGCGCTGTCATGGGAGATTCGATCTATTCAAACATGATGGTCCTTGGTGCTGCCTGGCAAAAGGGTCTACTGCCGGTTTCACATCAGGCCGTTCTGCAAGCCATCGAACTGAACGGCACTGCGGTCGAACGCAACAAACGCGCCTTTGATATTGGCCGGTGGGCAGTTCTGCATTCCCAGGAAGTCGATGCGATACTGTCGCCTTCCGTTGCAGAGTTGCCCAAATCGCTGGAGCAGATGATCGACTTCAGGACCGATCATCTGAAGAAATATCAGGGCAATCGTCTGGCAAAACGTTACCGCAAGGTGGTTGACGCTTTCGAGGACGCCTCGGTTCGCGAGGCTGTGGCCAAAGGTTATCACAAACTGCTGTCCTACAAGGACGAATATGAGGTTGCTCGCCTTCTCCTGGATAGCCGGGAACAGGCAAAGTCCGAGTTCGATGGCGACTTCAGGATGACCTTTCATCTGGCACCGCCAATAATGGGAGGCACCGGACCGAACGGGCGACCGCGCAAGCGTGCTTTTGGGGAATGGATGCTTGCACCGATGAAGCTTCTGTCCAAACTGAAATTCCTGCGCGGTACACCCTTCGACATTTTTGGTTACAGTGCCGAACGCAAGATGGAACGTGCATTGATCCGTCAGTACGAATCCGACCTGCGAGAGATCACGCCATTGATCACGGCCGACACACGTGACGCATTTGCGGCCCTCGCGCGGCTTCCGCTGGAGATTCGCGGATTTGGACCTGTTCTGAGGGAGAACGAAGCCAAAGCAGCCAAAAAGCGCGAGGAATTGCTGGCGATCATCCGCGACGGCGGTCCCGAGATGCGTGCCGCGGCCGAATGACATGTCATAATCCTGTAACGGCATCTGTGCAAAAGGCTCACCTGCACCTAGATTGCGTGAAACAGACCGGAGTATCGCATGCCTTCGCGCCGTCATGTCGCCCGTGACATTTCCTATGCCTATTCCGCCGAGACCAGAGGCGGGAAGATGGTCATCAAGCTTATGGAGAATACGACCGGGCGTTTGCGTCTGATCAAACGGGCGGATGGGTACGAGCGCGAAGTCGCCAACGGCCGGGATTTCTGGGCGGTTATGGTCGAGCGGTACGGATTGTCACTGGATATCGTCGGCGGATCTTTGTCGAACATACCCGCTGAAGGGCCGCTGATCCTGATTGCAAATCATCCGTACGGAATTCTGGATGGTCTGATGATGGGTCACATCCTGTCTCGGACGCGCGGAGATTTTCGGATATTGGCCAATCATGTATTCACAAAGGCCGAGGATCTGAATCGTATCATCCTGCCAATTTCGTTCGATAATACGAAGGAGGCGATGAGGCTAAACCTCGAAACGCGGAAGACGACCTTGGATTATCTGGGTAGTGACGGTGCCATCGGGATCTTCCCGGGCGGAACGGTCAGCACCGGAGCCAAACCGTTCTCGCACCCAATGGATCCAGGCTGGCGCGGCTTTACGGCCCGAATGGTCGCGAAATCGAATGCGACGGTTGTGCCGGTTTTTTTTGACGGGCACACCTCACGCCTGTTTCAGATTGCCAGTCATTTGCACAATACGCTGCGCATGGGGTTGCTGATCAAAGAGTTCAAGAAGCGGGTCGACACGCCGGTCAAGGTGGTCATCGGTGAGCCCATTGGACGGGATGTTCTGGACCCTTTGGGTAAGGACACGCGCAAGATGATGGATTTCTTGCGCAAAGCGACGTATGAGCTGTCTCCGAAACCGTTAAAGTCCTATGACTACGGGTATGAATTCGAGGAACGGCATCGCGCCTGAAGGGGCAAATGGCAGTAGGTATATTTGATTCTGGTCTCGGCGGGCTGACCGTTCTGGACGCCGCACGGAAACGTCTGCCGGACGTGGATTTCCTGTATTTCGCGGACAGTTCGCACGCACCATACGGCGTGCGCGATGCCGAGGATATCTATCAACTGACCCGCAAGGCAGTGCATGGCCTGTGGGCAAAGGGCTGTGATCTGGTGATTCTCGCCTGCAACACCGCCAGCGCGGCTGCGTTGCGGCGGATGCAGGAAGAGGGCGTGCCCGACGGCAAGCGGGTTCTCGGCGTCTTTGTGCCGCTAATCGAGGCCCTGACGGAACGCCAATGGGGCGACAACTCGCCCCCGCGAGAGGTCGCCGTGAAGCATGTCGCGCTGTTTGCGACCCCGGCCACCGTTTCAAGTCGTGCGTTTCAGCGGGAACTGGCCTTTCGGGCCATCGGTGTAGATGTCGAGGCGCAGGCATGTGGCGGTGTTGTTGACGCGATCGAAGATGGCGACATGATTCTGGCCGAAGCGCTGGTGCGCAGCCACGTGGATGCCCTGAAGCGGAAGATGCCCGAACCACAGGCCGCCATTCTGGGGTGCACGCATTACCCTTTGATGGCCGAAACGTTTCAGCAGGCGCTTGGTCCGGACGTTCAGGTGTTCAGTCAGGGAGATCTGGTGGCGGAAAGCCTTGCGGATTACCTGCAACGCCATCCGAACATGCTTGGCTCGGGCGGGGGCGGGTTTCTGACGACCGGCAAACCGGGCATTGTCAGCGATCGGGCGACTCAGTTTCTCCGACGACAAATCACATTTGAGGCGGCCTGACTTAGGTCAAGGACGCCCGGACACCCATTCCTTAATCCGATGACCGTCACATCGGCGGTCGTGATATGTGACACACTCATGCAAGAGGTCTGACATGACCCACAAAATCGCAATTCTTGGCGCTTCCGGCTACACTGGCGCGGAACTGGTGCGGCTGATCGCCGAGCACCCGAATATGGAAATCACCGCTCTGGCCGCTGAACGTAAGGCCGGGCAGCCCATGGCGCAGGTTTTCCCACATCTGCGGCATATGAATCTGCCGGATCTGTGCAAGATTTCGGAAATTGATTTCTCGCAGATTGACCTGTGTTTCTGCGCATTGCCGCACAAAACCAGCCAGGAAATAATCCGTGATCTGCCGAAAAACCTGAAGATTATCGACCTGTCCGCCGATTTCCGCCTGCGCGACCCGGCGGAATACGAGAAATGGTACGGCAACCCGCACGCTGCATTGGAACAGCAGGAAGAGGCTGTTTATGGCTTGACCGAATTCTACCGCGATGAAATCCGGGCTGCGCGACTGGTTGCTGGCACAGGTTGCAACGCGGCGACCGGGCAATACGCATTGCGGCCGCTGGTAACAGCAGGCGTGGTTGATCTCGATGACATCATTCTCGACCTGAAATGCGCCGTTTCAGGGGCGGGTCGGTCGTTGAAAGAAAACCTTTTGCACGCAGAGCTCAGTGAAGGGTACAACGCCTATACCGTAGGCGGGACGCACCGTCACCTGGGGGAGTTCGATCAGGAGTTCTCGAAACTGGCGGGGCGGACCGTGCATGTGCAGTTCACACCGCATCTGATCCCCGCCAATCGGGGGATTTTGGCAACGACCTATGTGAAGGGCGACCCACACAGCATTTATGAAACACTGAGCAAGGCCTATGAAGCAGAGCCGTTTCTGCAGGTGCTTCCCTTTGGTGAAACGCCTTCGACCCACCATGTCAGGGGGTCAAACTTCTGCCATATCGGCGTGGTTGCAGATCGGATTGAACGTCGCGCGATTGTGGTCGCGGCACTTGATAACCTGACAAAAGGTAGCAGTGGCCAAGCCTTGCAGAATGCCAACCTGATGTTAGGTGAAAATGAAACCGCCGGGCTGATGATGGCCCCGTTGTTCCCGTGAGGAAAAGATGAAAACGCTCAAGAAACGCCGTCGAGTACAGATCATTTTGCTGGCAGCTGTTGCCCTGGCATTGTCGACGGCGTTGATTGGGTACGCCATGCGGGACGGCATCAACTTTTTCCGCTCGCCAAGTCAGGTCATCGCGGAACCGCCCAAACCGACCGAAGTATTCCGGATCGGGGGGCTGGTCGAAGAAGGGTCAATCATTCGCGGACAGGGCGAGACGGTCTATTTCAGCGTCACAGACGGCGGCGAAACCGTCAAAGTGGCATTCACGGGTGTACTGCCGGACCTGTTTTCGGAAAATCAGGGTATGGTGGGAACCGGAAGTTACGTGAACGGTGTCTTTGAAGCCACTGAAATACTGGCAAAACACGATGAGACCTATATGCCGAAAGAGGTCGTGGATGCCCTTAAAGAACAAGGGGTCTACAAAGAGGCCGATGAGAGCTGACCTCAGCTGATCCGCATGCCTCCGGCGGCAGCGTATTCTTGAACAAAAAGAAGTAGGGCGTTGCATGTGACGGACATGCAGCGCCCTTTCGTTTTTCGCGTTGTTAATGCCTTTGACTGACCGTCTGACCTGATAGTTGAAATGAGGTTGGCATGCAGACGGTTCGGCAAATCGCCAGGGGCATAGTGGCACGGGAAGGCGGGTATGTGGATGATCCGGATGACCCCGGCGGCCCCACGAAGTTCGGTGTTACAATCGGCACGCTGCGGCGGTTGGGGCTGGATTTGACCGGAGACGGAAAGATTTCGCACGCAGACGTGCGTGCACTGTCGCAAAGTCAGGCAGTTGAGATCTTTCTGCAATACTATTTCGAGGAATCCCGCCTTGGGTTGTTGCCCGAAATGCTGCAGGCGACTGTTTTTGACATGCACGTAAATGCAGGTGCGCAGGCTGTCCGGATCCTGCAACGGTTGTTGGTGCAAATGGGTTTCGCGGTCACGGTGGATGGCGTGGTTGGTCCACAGACGGCAGAGGCTTGCCGGGAAGCGGCGATGCCTGATGCGGCGGCGCTGTGTGACGCCTACGGTGTCGCCCGACGAAACTACTATTTTCAGTTGGCAGATCGGCGTCCTGAGTCCCGCAAATATGCGCGCACCCGGTCTGGGGGAAAAGGGGGCTGGATTCGACGGGCGGAAGAATTCCTTTCACCAGATTACCACCTAAGCGACGCAGAGTTTCAAAGGAGAGTTTCACGATGGGACTGATATCGGGCGTATTGGCACTTCTGTTCGGGGGCGGGCGAAATCTTGTGCGGGAAACAGTCGAAGTTTTCCACGAGAACGCCGATGCGGCAGCTGAGCGCTCCTTAACGGTCCAGGGGCAGGCGATGTCTCAGTTCGGCGCCGAGTTTCACAAAGGGCAAAAAGGTGCATTCGATCGGTTTATGGATGGGTTGAACCGAGTACCGCGACCGGCGCTGGCTTTGGGGACGTTGGGATTGTTTGTGGCGGCCATGGTCGACCCGATCTGGTTTGCGGCCCGAATGCAGGGGATTGCGCTAGTACCTGAACCTTTGTGGTGGCTGTTAGGGGTAATCGTTTCCTTTTATTTTGGCGCGCGTCACCACAGCAAAGTGCAGGATCTGCAACGAGAAATTGCCGCAGGTATGACACGGGTTCCTGTCGTCGTCGAGAATCTCAGAACCCTGCAAACGTTGGACAAGGATATGCCGACGCATGTAGACGCCGGAGCGGACCAACCCGAGGTCGAGGTGGCCGTCGACCTTGACGAAAACCGCGCATTGGAGGACTGGAAGCGCCTGCGCAGTGCCTGACCCGCGACACTATGTGCGCCAAATCCTGGCGATTGTTGTTGGTGCTTGCCGCGCGACAGGTTTATATCGTTGGCCATGATTACAGAACTTGGCCACTTTGCCCTGATCCTCGCCTTTTTTGTCGCCATCGTTCAAAGCGTGGTGCCCTTGATCGGCGCTGCAAAACGATGGACCGGCTGGATGGCGTTTGCGGAACCGGCTGCGATCTCTCAGTTCTTGCTAACCGCGTTTTCATTTGGTGCGCTGACCTGGGCCTTCATCACGTCGGACTTTTCGCTGCGTATCGTGGTAGAGAACAGCCATTCCGCCAAGCCGATGCTGTACAAAATCAGCGGCACCTGGGGGAACCACGAAGGTTCGATGCTGTTGTGGGTGCTGATTGTTACCATTTTCGGTGCCATGGCCGCGTTCTTCGGGGGTGGTCTGCCACCAACGCTCAAGGCGCGCGTGCTGGCGGTTCAATCGGCCATCGCTGTCGCGTTTTTCGCCTTTATTCTGTTCACTTCGAACCCGTTTGACAGATTGGTCATCGCGCCGTTTGACGGCCGCGACCTGAACCCGCTGTTGCAGGATCCCGGCCTCGCGTTCCACCCGCCGTTCCTGTATCTGGGGTATGTCGGGCTGAGCATGGCGTTCAGCTTTGCCGTTGCAGCCCTCATCGAGGGCAGAATCGACGCGGCATGGGGGCGTTGGGTCCGGCCATGGACATTGGCGGCCTGGGTGTTTCTGACGATCGGCATCGCGCTGGGGTCATGGTGGGCCTACTATGAACTGGGCTGGGGCGGTTTCTGGTTTTGGGATCCGGTAGAAAATGCCTCGTTCATGCCGTGGCTGCTGGCTGCCGCATTGCTGCACTCGGCGATTGTTGTCGAAAAACGCGAATCCCTCAAAAGCTGGACGATTCTGTTGGCCATTATCGCCTTCGGATTTTCGCTGATCGGAACCTTCATTGTACGGTCCGGCCTGCTGACCTCGGTTCACGCTTTTGCGAACGACCCGGAACGGGGCGTGTTCATCCTGCTTATTCTGATTTTCTTCATCGGCGGTTCGCTGACCCTGTTTGCCACCCGCGCACAGGCGATGGAGGCGAAGGGTGTGTTTGGAATGGTCAGCCGCGAAAGCGCGTTGATACTGAACAACATCCTTCTGGCTGTTAGCTGTTTTGTCGTCTTTGTGGGAACCATGTGGCCGATGGTGGCGGAAATGGCCTTTGATCGGAAGCTTTCTGTTGGGGCACCTTTCTTCAATGCGGCCTTTACGCCCTTCATGGTCGCGTTGGGCATTGCGTTGCCCGTTGGTGCCATGCTGCCCTGGAAACGGGGCAAGCTTGGCAAAACGGCCTGGTCCCTGCGCTACGCGTTTCTGCTGGCGCTTGCGCTGGCGTTGCTGGTCTGGGCGATACAGACAGGACGCAGCGCTTTGGGACCGGTTGGTCTGTTCCTTGGCGCATGGATCACATTCGGTGCAATCGTGGATTTGTGGAGCCGCACGGGCCGCAAAAACAACCTGAACCGCCTGGTGCGTCTTCCCGGTGCGGATTGGGGCAAGGCGGTCGCTCATACAGGGTTGGGGGTAACGATATTTGCCATTGCAGGCCTGACCGCGTGGGAGGTCGAAGACATACGCGTTGCGCAACCGGGCCAACCATTTGAGGTCGGGCAATTCACCCTGACCCTGAATGATGTGCGCCGGGTACAGGGGCCGAACTACTTCTCGACCATGGCAGATGTAATTGTTGAAAAGAACGGGCGACCCATCGCAACGCTGCATCCGGAAAAACGCGACTATCCCGTGGCGCGGATGCCCACGACCGAAGCGGCGATCGACTATCGTTTCCTGCGGGATGTGTATGTCGTGATCGGCGACCAGCAGGCCGATGGCGGTTGGGTCATGCGAACCTACATCAAACCACTGGCGAACTGGATCTGGGGCGGGTGTATTCTGATGTCGCTTGGCGGAGTTCTCAGCCTGTCTGATCGTCGTTTTCGTGTGGCTGCCGGTGCCCGCAAGTCCCCGGCTGGCGGAGTACCTGCGGAATGAGACGTCTGGCTCTGATCCTGATGCTGATTGCCTCCCCGTTGATGGCTGTTCAACCGGATGAAGTGCTGGATGACCCGGCACTCGAAGCGCGGGCACGCGATATCAGTACCGGGTTGCGCTGCCTTGTCTGCCGAAATGAAAGCATTGATGAAAGCAATGCCGAACTGGCGCGCGATTTGCGCCTGTTGTTGCGTGAGCGGCTGGTGGCCGGGGACAGCGACGAAGAGGCTGTGGCCTATATCGTTGACCGTTACGGCGAATATGTTCTTTTGAAGCCGAAAGTGACCGGGTCAAACCTGATGCTTTGGCTGGCCGGTCCCATAATGCTGCTGATTGCCGCCGGAATGGGCTGGAACTTCTTGCGAAAGCGGTCAAAAGGGCAGGGCGCGTCCGAAGCAGACGCCCTGAGCGAAGATGAGAAAGAGCGTCTGCGCCAAATTCTCGAAGACTGACGTTCGGTTTAGCTTTTCCTTCCCGCATTTATCCATCAGGTTCACCCAGGGTTCTGAGTTTGGGAGGAAACCATGGAATACGAAACGGTCCTTCTGGACATTGCGGACGATCTGGCGGTTCTTACGCTGAACCGGCCGGATAAGATGAACGCACTGACCACGCAAATGCGGGCCGAGATCATGCATGCGATGAAACATGCGGCCCGTCGCGCCAGGGCGATCGTGATAACCGGGGCTGGCAACGCGTTTTGCTCGGGGCAGGATCTTGGGGATGCTTCGAGCACTGGCAAGATCGACCTGGAAAGGTCTTTGCGCGACGAATACGAACCGATGCTGGAAACGATCCACGATTGCCCGGTTCCGACAATCGCTGCGGTAAACGGGGCAGCCGCCGGGGCTGGGGCCAATCTGGCTTTGTGCGCGGATGTCGTGATCGCGGCTGAAAGCGCATATTTTTTGCAGGCATTCGCGCGTATCGGGTTGTTGCCGGATGCCGGCGGCACATGGTTCATGCCGCGTCAGATGGGAATGGCCAAAGCGATGGGCGCGGCGCTGTTCGCGGACAAGATCACCGCGCGTCAAGCCGATGATTGGGGGCTGATCTGGGAATCCGTCAGTGATGCAGAGTTTGACGCGCACTGGCGCAAGCGGGCGTCTTATCTGGCCAATGGGCCAACCGCTGCATTTGCTGCGATGAAAAAGGCCATTCGCGGAACTTACGACAAATCCCTGACGCAGCAATTGACGACCGAGGCGCATTTGCAGGGGGATTGCAGCCGCACCCGCGATTTTGCCGAAGGCGTCGTTGCATTCATGGAAAAACGCCCCCCGAAATTCGAGGGGCGCTGAAGCTCAAGCGCGGCGGCGACGGCGCGCGCGGCGGTCCGGGACTGCCGCATCCTCGTCAGTGCCGTCAGAGGCTGATGAGAACGGACCCAGTGCGCCCGTTATCTGATCCAGTGTCGGTCGATCACCCGGTGCGGTTGTGTCCAGCGCCTCGCGCATCTTACGAAGATGCTCAGGCATCGTGCCGCAGCAGCCGCCAATAATAGTCGCCCCCGCGTCACGTGCCATGGCCGCGTACTGGCCCATCAACTCGGGCGTTCCGTCATAGTGGATGTGACCATTGACATATTTCGGTATGCCCGCATTCCCTTTCGAGATCACAGGCCGTTCTGTTCCCTGTGCCGCAAAACCCAGCACCGTGCGAAGGATATCCGACGCCCCGGTCCCGCAATTGGCGCCGAAAGCCACGGGCGGATTGGGCAACGTTTCAACCAGCGAGGCAAAATCGGCCGATGTCACGCCCATCATGGTGCGACCCGCGGTGTCAAAGCTCATGGTCCCGCACCATGGCATGTCAGCCAGCGCGAATGCCTCTGCTGCGGCCCGGAATTCCTCGGGCGCGCTGATGGTTTCCAGCCAGAGAACGTCGACGCCGCCTGCTTTCAGGGCTTCGGCCTGTTCGTGAAACATCTCGACGGCATCTGCGTGTGACAGGCTTCCGACCGGTTCCATGATTTCACCGGTAGGACCGACCGACCCGGCCACGATCACCGTGCGACCTGCCTTGTCGGCGACTTCACGGCCCAATTCGGCGCCGATTCGGTTCAGTTCTGCAACGCGACCCTGCGCATCGTGCAGTTTCAGGCGCGAGGCCGTTCCGCCAAAAGTGTTGGTCAGAAACAGATCGCTGCCGGCATCGACGGATCCCTGGTACAGCGCCCTGATCTTGTCCGGTGCGTCCACATTCCACAATTCCGGCGCGTCGCCGGATTGCAGTCCCATATTGAACAGATTGGTGCCGGTTGCCCCGTCCGCCAGAATGGCATCCTTGGTTTCCAAAAGTGTGCTAAGCGCGTTTGTCATGCGAGTCGTCCGAATAAAGGTGCATTCGACCGTTAAAAATTGAGACACCCCGTGTCTCACGACCGGGGCGTCAAATCAAATTCATAAAACTCATGAAGATCATGAGCTTTGTATCTTGCAGGTCAGATGTTTACTTCCGCCATGACCTGCTCTTTGGCTTCGACCAACAACTCAGCCATCTTTACGCGGATGGTCTTTTCGTCGGCAAGGTCGCCCAGATAGCCTTTGACGGCGTCGACAACGTCGTCTTCGCTTACGTTCTGAAGATCTGTGTGCACCAGTTCCTGACCGTATTTGCGGGCTTGTTCTACCGTCTCACCCTTAAGCGTGGATGCCCAAACGGCCATAAAGCGGTTCCGGCGCATTCTGGCGATGAACTGCATTTTTTCATCATGCGCGAATTTGTTTTCAAACGCGGCTTCACGTTCGTCAAATGTGGTCATTTGTCGGGGACCCCTTGAGTTTCGAATTCTGTCTTCATGATATGACTATTGCACGTTGTCGACGCAAGGGATTTGCGCTGCGTCAAAGCCTCCCGGGTTGACGAACTTGCGAGAAAGGGGGGCTTGGACTATGAGAACGCCAACGTGAGGGGACTCATTCCCGCTCAGCAGACTGGAAAGGTCGCACATGGCGCGTCGCAAGAAAATCTATGAAGGCAAGGCCAAGATCCTGTATGAAGGCCCGGAACCGGGCACAATCGTTCAGTATTTCAAGGATGACGCCACGGCTTTCAACGCCGAAAAGAAAGACGTCATTGACGGAAAGGGCGTGTTGAACAACCGCCTGAGCGAGTTTTTCATGACCGGCCTGACCCAGATTGGCGTGCCGAACCATTTCATTCGCCGTCTGAACATGCGTGAGCAGCTGGTGCGCAGCTGCGAGATTGTGCCGTTGGAAGTGATCGTTCGCAACTACGCCGCAGGCTCGCTGTCCAAGCGTCTGGGCATCGCCGAAGGAACACAGTTGCCGCGCCCGATCATCGAGTACTGCTACAAGGATGACTCGCTCGGCGATCCGCTGGTTTCGGAAGAACACATTGCGGCCTTTGGCTGGGCCAGCCAGCAGGATATGGAAGATATCCTCAGCCTGGCGCTGCGCGTGAACGATTTCATGAGCGGTGTGATGCTCGCTGTGGGTATCCGTCTGATCGACTTCAAGATCGAGATAGGCCGTGTCTTCGAAGGTGATTTTCAGCGATTGCTCGTGGCGGATGAAATCAGCCCGGATAGCTGCCGACTGTGGGACATCGAAACCGGCCAGAAGCTCGACAAAGACGTGTTCCGGCGCGATCTGGGCAATTTGACCGACGCCTACTCCGAGGTCGCCCGGCGCCTGGGCGTTCTGCCCAAAAGTAACGTGACCAAGCCGACATTGATCAACTGACCTAACAGGTCTGTTCGATTTGGAACAAAGCGCTGCCTCGGTTGAGGGGGCGCTTTTTCTTTGTTCAGTTCGGCATTTGCCAATCCGGCGTGTTGGAGCATGTCTGGGGTTCTTTCAAAAGGCGACAGATGCCTCTGCGTCAAACTGCATACCCCGTAGCCGCCAAGAAGGGTTGTCCAGCGCCCACAACCGCGCTATCCCCCGCGCAACGAAATGGGGCCTGGACCTTCGCCCCACAGGTGGAGTTTCGAAAATGAAAGCACGGGTGCATGTCATGCTCAAGAACGGGGTTCTGGACCCTCAGGGCGAAGCGGTGCGTCATGCATTGGGTGCCATGGGCTTTGATCAGGTCCAGGGCGTGCGTCAGGGCAAGGTGATCGATCTGGAACTTGCAGACGGCGCGACCGAGGCGGACATCACCGAGATGTGCGAAAAGCTGTTGGCTAACACGGTCATCGAACGCTACGAAATCGAACTGGTCTGAGTTTTCTCGGATCTGATCAAGGAGGGTCGGCCATGCGCGCAGCCGTAATCGTATTCCCCGGATCCAATTGCGATCGGGACCTTGCAGTTGCTTTTGAACAGGCGGGTTTCCAGGTCGAGATGGTCTGGCACAAGGATGCCACATTGCCCGAAGGCGTCGACATTGTCGGTGTGCCCGGCGGATTTTCTTACGGCGACTACCTGCGTTGCGGTGCAATTGCTGCCCAGTCGCCGATCTGCAAGGCCGTTGTCAACCACACCAAGCGTGGTGGTTACGCCATTGGTGTGTGCAATGGATTCCAAATTCTGACCGAAACCGGCATTCTGCCCGGGGCGCTTCTGCGCAATGCCGGGTTGAAATACATCTGCCGCACAGTCGGCTTGAAGGTCGAAACCAGCGACAGCGCGTTTACGCAAGGCTACAATTCGGGGGATGTGATCGGAATTCCGATTGCTCATCACGATGGAAATTACTTCGCTGATGACGCAACATTATCGACCCTGCGAGAGCATGACCGCATTGCGTTCACCTATGCCGAGAACCCGAACGGGTCGGTCGGCGATATTGCGGGCATTCTTTCGGAAAACCGTCGCGTTCTCGGAATGATGCCCCATCCCGAGCGGGCAGCGGACGAAGGGCACGGCGGCACCGACGGAACGGCGTTGTTCCGCGCATTGTCCGGGGTTTTGGCACCAGCGTGACTTGAGGTCGCAACGCCGGACGCGTAAATTTCACTTATGAGCTCTGACGCGCCCACGAACATGCCCAAAATCGCAAAACCGCTTCGCGGCGCGCCGCTTGGATGGCGGTTGCGGGTTGCGGTTATCGTTTTGCTGGTGGCCGCCGCAGCCACCGTGTGGGTCACGAACCGTTTACTGACAGACAGGTTTACCGAATCCACCCGCAACCGGGCTGAGTTGCGGTTGACTCTGTATTCCGGAAACCTGCTGAGCGAGCTGCGCAGAAATTCGATCGTTCCGCAGTTGCTGGCGCGCGACCCGACATTGATCGCGGCATTGCAGTCGGGCGATTTTTCCCTTTCGACCCAACGCCTGATTTCCTTCGTTGAAGAGATCGGCGCGGCCTCGCTGATGCTGCTGGACCGTGATGGTCGCTCGGTCGCTGCCACGGACCGCAACCGTCTGGGTGAGTTGCATCGCAACTCGCCCTATTTTGTCGATGCGGCGCGATCGAACTCGACGATTTTTACCGTGATCGAGAGGGAATCGGGCGGCTACAGCTTTGTTTACTCCCGTCGCATGGAAGCCGGAACCGAGACCCTGGGTGTGATCGTTGTCGAGGTCGACCTGCAAAAATTCGAACGCGCCTGGGCCGGGATTTCCGATGCGGTCATGGTCGTGGACAGCACCGGCACCATCATTCTTTCGACCGAACCGCAATGGCGGGGACTGGACGAAAAGGCCGCGATGCTGCGCCAGCCTCCGCAGGGCGCGATTCAGCGTGCCATACGCGCGACCACTGACTGGACGGTCCTTCCGCCCGATGCCTATCTGCAAGGTGAGGCTGTGATGCGGATGGAGACCCGCATTCCGTTCCGTGGCTGGCAGATGACGTCCTTCACGACTTATTCCTCAATCCGGGAGAAGGTGAACAGCGTTTTGGCGCTGGAGATCATGGGCTTTGCGATTCTTCTGGCGTTGGCCTTCTATGCACTAAGCCGACGCGCGGCCTTTCGGATGGTATCGATCCAGCGCGAGTCGGCAGAGCTTCGCGCATTGAACGCAAGGTTGCAGCGGGAAATCGCTGAGCGGGAACGGGTTGAAAAGACACTTGAAGTGGCCGAACAAACGCTGGCCCAAAGCTCGAAACTTGCCGCTTTGGGCGAGATGTCGGCCGCCGTCAGTCACGAGTTGAACCAGCCGCTGGCCGCCATGAAAACCTATCTGGCCGGCGCGCGTCTTTTGTTGCGCCGCAACCGCCCGGAAGAAGCGCTTGCAAGCTTTGGCCGCATTGACGGATTGATCGAACGGATGGGCGCGATCACGCGGCAGCTCAAGTCATATGCACGCAAGGGAGCGGACGCGTTTTCCCCTGTAAATCTTGGAGAAGCGCTGGCCTCATCCTTGTCGATGATGGAGCCGCAACTGCGCCAGCGGCAGGTGAAGATCACACAAATTCTGCCCGAGGAGCCGGTGGTCGTGATGGGCGACCGGATGCGAATTGAACAGGTGATGGTCAACCTCTTGCGGAACGCGCTGGACGCCACCAAATCGGTGGCAGACCCGGATGTGGAAATTATCCTTGCGGCGGGCGATACTGCGGTACTGACGGTGCGCGACAACGGGTATGGTATAGAAGATATCGAGAACCTGTTTGAACCGTTCTACACCACCAAGCAGCCGGGTGACGGTGTTGGACTGGGGCTTGCCATCTCGTCGGGGATCGTGAACGACCATGGCGGACGGCTGACCGCACGCAACGGACAGCACGGTGGTGCAGTTTTCGAGATGCAGCTGCCGATACTTGGAAGCGACGGCCTTGAGGCCGCTGAATAACGAGGAATGACTATGGCACAGGCCATGAAAATCGCCATTGTGGACGACGAACAGGACATGCGCCAGTCGATCAGCCAATGGCTGGCGTTGTCAGGATATGACACCGAGACCTTTTCCAGCGCCGAAGACGCGCTCAAGGTTCTTGGTCCGGATTACCCCGGTATCGTCATTTCGGATATCAAGATGCCGGGATTGGACGGCATTCAGTTGCTGAAAAAGCTGATGGGGGCCGACAGCACGTTGCCCGTCATCATGATCACAGGCCACGGCGATGTGCCGATGGCGGTCGAGGCGATGCGGGTCGGGGCGTTCGACTTCCTTGAAAAGCCGTTCAATCCGGATCGTATGTCCGAACTGGCAAAACGCGCCAGCAATGCGCGTCGTTTGACCTTGGATAACCGCGCACTGCGGCGCGAGTTGTCAGGTGGTACGCAGATCATGAATAAGCTGATCGGTGCCAGCCCGGTGATGGAGCGCCTGCGCGAGGATATTCTCGATCTGGGTCAGGCTGATGGTCACGTTCTGATCGATGGTGAGACCGGCACGGGCAAAACGCTGGTGGCGCATGCACTGCACGCAGTGGGCAGCCGCGCAGGCAAGAAATTCGTTCTGGTATCCTGTGCCGCTCTTGAGGAAGAGGCGCTGTCCAAGCGTCTGTTTGGCCCGATGATGCCGGAAGACGCACAGTTGCCAGCCATCGAAGAAGCGCGCGGCGGCACGCTTGTTCTGGAGGATGTCGAGGCGTTGAGCGACACGCTGCAGGCACGTCTGCTGAGTGTCATGAACGATCAGGGTACTCCGGCCGAAACGCGGATTGTCGCGATCTCGAACCTGCAGGAAGCCGGCAAGACAAGCGAGGATGTGCTGCGTCCCGACCTGTTCTATCGTCTTGCGGCTTTGCGGATCACCATGCCGCCTTTGCGCCAGCGGGGCGAGGACATTCTGACTTTGTTCACACGTCTCAGCGAGCAATTCGCCGAAGAATATGGCTGTGATGCGCCGCAGGTCAGCGCGCAAGAGGCGGCGCAGCTATTGCAGGCCCCATGGCCCGGAAATGTGCGTCAACTGATCAACATTGCCGAGCGCGCGGTTTTGCAATCTCGGCGTGGGTCCGGCACCATTGCGTCTTTGCTGATGTCTGATCATGAAGAGATGCAACCTGTGATGACGACCGAGGGCAAGCCGCTGAAAGAGTATGTCGAGGCGTTTGAACGGATGCTGATCGACAACACGATGCGCCGCCACAAAGGTTCGATTGCGTCTGTTATGGACGAATTGTGCCTGCCGCGTCGGACACTGAATGAAAAGATGGCCAAATACGGCCTGCAACGTTCTGACTATCTGTGACGTATTTCAGAGGGGGCCAGCCCCCTCTTGAGGCATTTTTGAACAGAATAAGCCGGGCGTCGGATGTGTCCGTGCGGTCTGATGCAGTTTGCCCATTGTCTTTTCCACAGGACTGCTTTTATTGTGTCCGGACGGGCAGGGCAGTTTTTGGGCACTAAAGTCCCGAATCTTTGAGTTTCGCTGCGACGCCGCAAAAGGTGGTGCACCTTCCCGCCAGGCGACGCAGACCGATTGTGCCCCAATAGGGGCATCTGAACGCCTTAACCCGTGAAATGGCGGGTGAAAGGAATAAATGGGCAGGTAGCGGACGACCGCGCCTGTCGGAGAAGAACCGCGATGACGCGCGCGCAACGATTGAGTGACCGGGCAGGGGGCCAAAGCGCCAGACCCTGCCGCGCGCCGTCCGATATCGCCCTGACAAGACACCACCCCAAAAGCGCCTGTCCCCCCGGACGGGTAAGGACAACGCGTTTGGCGCGGTGCACCAAGGACAAATGGCTAAGAAAATGCTTATCGATGCCACCCACGCGGAGGAAACCCGCGTCGTGGTGGTCGACGGAAACAAGGTCGAGGAATTCGATTTTGAATCCGAAAACAAACGTCAGCTTGCCGGCAACATCTATCTTGCAAAAGTAACACGGGTTGAACCGTCGCTTCAGGCGGCGTTTGTGGACTACGGCGGAAACCGACACGGTTTTCTGGCGTTTTCCGAGATCCACCCGGATTACTATCAGATCCCTGTCGCCGACCGCGAAGCGCTGATGGAAGAGGAACGCGCCTACGCCGAAGCGATGAAAGCGCGGGACGAAGCCGAAGAATCCAGGCCCAAAAAGCGCCGGTCCCGTTCGCGGACCAAGGCGGCGGATGTGAAATCCGACGATGCCGTCGAGAGCATCGAGGTTTCGTCCGAACCCACGGGTATGGAAACGATCGATCTGGATGAAGGTGAAGAGGCGGCTGATCTGTCCGTTCCCGAAGGAACCTCTCCGGTTGAGCTTGTTGGCGAAACCCCGGTTGAAGAACCCGTTGACGATGCTGACGCACCCGAGGAGGCGGAAGGCGCGGCTGAGGATGCCGAGCAGGAAGCTGAGGCCGAAACCGTCGACACAGCAGACCGGGAAGAACCAACTGAGGCCGAGCCGGAAGATGGATCGGAAGCCGCTGCATCTGAAGAAGTGGCTGGCGAGGCAGAGGCCGTAGCTTCCGAGCTTGAAGAGGCGGTCGAGGAAGACGCCGAGGACGACAGGGCAGGCGCCGAGGACGCGGATGATTCCGAAGCTTTGCTGGATGCCTCCACCAAAGATGAAACGATCGAGTCCGTGGCGGATGAAGATGACAGCGAAGATATCCGCCCGCCGCGCAAACCGCGCCCGCGTCGGTATAAGATTCAGGAAGTCATCAAGGTTCGCCAGGTTCTGCTGGTTCAGGTCGTCAAGGAAGAACGGGGCAACAAGGGTGCCGCTCTGACCACGTATCTGTCTCTGGCCGGGCGCTACTGCGTACTGATGCCAAACACCGCCCGTGGCGGAGGGATAAGCCGCAAGATCACCAATGCGCCAGACCGTAAGAAGCTGAAGGAAATCGCGGCGGAAATCGACGTGCCGACGGGGGCGGGCCTGATCATCCGTACCGCGGGCGCCAAGCGAACCAAATCCGAAATCAAACGCGACTATGAATACCTCCAGCGCCTGTGGGAACAGATCCGGGAACTGACACTTCAATCCATCGCGCCTGCGAAGATTTACGAAGAAGGCGACCTGATCAAACGCTCGATCCGTGACCTCTATAATCGCGATATCGATGAGGTTCTGGTCGAAGGCGAGGGCGGATATCGCATCGCCAAGGACTTCATGAAGATGATTATGCCGTCGCACGCCAAAAACGTGAGACGGTATGAAGACGCGCTGCCGCTATTCGCGCGCTACCAGGTTGAAAGCTACCTGGCGGGGATGTTCAACCCGACCGTGCAGCTGAAATCGGGTGGTTACATCGTCATTGGCGTCACCGAAGCGCTGGTTGCGATTGACGTGAACTCGGGTCGCGCCACCAAGGAAGGCTCGATCGAGGAAACCGCTCTCAAGACGAACCTTGAAGCTGCCGAAGAGGTGGCGCGCCAGTTGCGTCTGCGCGATTTGGCCGGTCTGATCGTGATCGACTTCATCGACATGGACGAGCGGAAGAACAACGCCTCTGTCGAAAAGCGTCTGAAAGAGAAGCTGAAGACAGATCGGGCCCGCATTCAGGTTGGCCGAATCTCGGGCTTTGGTCTGTTGGAGATGAGCCGTCAGCGGCTGCGTCCGGGTATGCTGGAGGCGACAACGCAACCTTGCCCGGCCTGCCATGGTACGGGACTGATCCGCTCGGACGACAACATGGCGCTGACCATTCTGCGTCAGATTGAAGAAGAAGGCACCCGCCGCCGTTCGCGTGAGGTGTTGGTTCGTTGCCCGGTCAGCATCGCAAACTTCCTGATGAACCAGAAACGCGAACATATCGCCCAGATTGAATCGCGTTATGGGCTGTCGGTTCGCATCGAAGGCGATGTGCATCTGGTTAGCCCGGATTTCTCGTTGGAGAAATTCAAGACCGCCAGCCGGATCGTTCCCGAGGCAACCGCACCTGTCGTTTCCGTTGATGCGTCACTGATGGATCTGGTCGATGCAACAGATGAAGATCAGCCGGAAGAAGAAACGGTGCAGGCCGAAGACGAAAGCAAGCCAAAACGCAAGCGCCGCCGCCGTCGCCGGAAAAAGAACAACGGAGTATCGGACACCCAAGAGGCGGCGTCTGATGACAACGATGCACCAACGGAAACAACTGAGGTTGCGGCTGCTGATGTCGAAACCCAGGATGCAAGTGTGTCCGAGGGTGAGGATGAAAGTGAAAAGCCGGAGCCCAAGCCCAAGAAACGTCGCGCACCTCGTCGCCGCAAGAAAGAAGCCGAGGCCGAGGTTGCTGCAGAAGCACCAGTAGAGGCACCCGAGGCTCAAGCTGATCAACCGGTTTCGGAAGATACTGCGGATGAGCCGCAGGAAGCTGAGGAAAAAGTGGAGACTGCTGCGGCTGAACCTGAGTCGGGCGCGGAAGAAGGAACTTCAGAACCGCAGGTGGACGAAACAGCGCAAGAGGAACCTGCCGTTCCGGAGGAGCCGGAGGCTGAACCGGTCGCAGCACAGGACGTCTCTGAACCCGTTGTTGAGGAGCCCGTGCAAGCTGCCGAGGAAACTCCGGAACCTGTTCTGGAAACCGTGGTCGAAGAACGTGAACCCGCCCAGCCACCAAAGCCCAAGCGGCGCGGATGGTGGTCGTTGGGCCAATAATACGGGAGGCGGGCGCAAGGCCCGCCTTTTTCATTTACGGCATGATCTCAAATTCAGGCCGATTTCCGGATCAGATAAACCTGGTGTCCGTCGATTTCCTCCTGCGACAGCAGGCTGTGCCCGCTTTCCGTACAGAAATGGGGGACATCGATGATTGCAGCGGGATCGTCGGCCAACATGCGCAACACAGCACCCGCCGGCATGGATTTCAGACGTTTGCGCGCTTTGAGCACGGGCAACGGGCACAACAGCCCCAAGGCATCAAGGGTTTCGGTCGGTTCAGACATATCGTTCAGATATTTCCACTTTGTCACGGTGTCCAGCACGCAAGCACGAGGATGTGACCGAATGGCCTCGTGACGCCGCCGGTTTCATACCCTATGTGCTGTTTCATGTTTGGAATTGAAATCATCGACGCGGGACTTTTGCCTGCCATGTTCATCGCCATGATCGGCGGGTTGATCAGTTTTCTGTCACCCTGCGTTTTGCCGATCGTTCCGCCGTATCTGGCGTATATGAGTGGTGTGACCATCAACGAGATGCAGGATGAAACCAAAGCCCGCCGCAAGGCAACGCTGGCGGCCCTGTTTTTTGTCATGGGCCTGTCGACGGTGTTTTTGCTGTTGGGCTTCACAGCTTCCGCTTTTGGCGCGTTTGTTCTGACCAATCAGGTACTGTTCGCCAAGTTGTCTGGCGCGGTTGTCATCGTGTTCGGGCTTCACTTTCTGAACGTGTTCCGCATTCCGATCCTCGACCGCGAGGCGCGTATGGAAACCGGCGATTCCAGCGGGTCCGTGTTCGGAGCCTACATTCTGGGCCTTGCGTTTGCATTCGGCTGGACGCCCTGTATCGGACCTCAATTGGGGGCCATTCTGTCGCTGGCCGCGTCCGAGGCTTCGGTGGCCCGGGGAACATTCCTGCTGGGTATATACGCCGCGGGGCTTGGAATTCCGTTCCTGCTGGCCGCTATGTTCCTGAACCGGTCAATGTCGGTCATGAACCGCATCAAGCCCTACATGGGTACGATTGAAAAGGCGATGGGCGGGCTTCTTCTGTTTGTCGGTATCATGTTGATAACCGGCCTTTTCACCGAGTTCAGCTGGTGGCTGCTGGAAACCTTTCCTGCGCTGGCGACGCTGGGCTGATTTTCCGATCCATCTTACCTTGGCCGTAATGCTGCGCTAACCTTCGCCGCAGATGGTACGAGCATGAGCAGTCAGAAAAACCAGTCGCAGGTGCGCAAGCGCCGGGTGTTTTACATTCCGGGGTACGATCCCATTCGCCCGCGCCGATACCGCGAGCTTTATCGGAAGGAAGGACGCGCACAGGGTGAAATTTCCGGCTATGACATTTCGTTGTCGGCCCGGACGAATGATGGTCCATATGGCTGGCACGTTTCCTCATGTCAGGACGGGGTCGCGGTCGATACCGATTTTGAAGTTCTGGTTTGGTCAGACATTGTCCGCGACAGCATGGAACCTTCGATAGCCGCGACTTATCTTCAATTGGCGCGGACGGTCTGGATCTACCTGTCCACGGGGGCAATTTTGCGTCTGATGCGCTTGCGCAAAGGCCCGGTAATTGCAGCGCTTTACCCGGTGGGCATGTTGCTGGCGCAATTGATGGCGGCTTTTGGCGTGGTCTGGACCGGTTTTACCTTGCTGGGTTGGCCCGGTCTGGCAGCGGGGCTTTTGGTGGCGCTTGTATTGCTGCGCTGGTTTCGAAAAATCGATAATCGGCTGTTTGCCTATTACCTGATGCATGACTACGCCTATTCCTCGCGCGAAAGGGGCGGTGTGTCCCCGGAAATGCAATCTCGAATGCGCCAGTTTGTTGAACTGATCGGGCAAGCTATGGAAACAGAAGTGGACGAGGTTCTGGTGGTCGGGCACAGCTCGGGCGCGCATCTGGGCGTATCGGTTCTTGCTGACGTTCTGCGGGCAAGGCCCGTTGCCGAAGACGGACGCGCACTGTCCTTTCTGACATTGGGGCAGGTGGTCCCCATGGTGTCCTTTTTGCCCGACGCCCATCAGTTGCGCAGTGATCTACAATTCTTGTCGTCCAGGGCAGACCTGAGTTGGATCGATGTTTCGGCCCCAGGCGACGGCTGCGCATTTGCCTTGTGCGATCCTGTGTGCGTTAGCGGAGTTGCCGGATCTGATAAGCGTTGGCCTCTGGTTCTGTCTGCTGCGTTCACGCAAACCCTTTCAGCAGACCGTTGGAAGGCATTACGCTGGCGGTTTTTTAGACTGCATTTTCAATATCTCTGCGCCTTCGACCAGCCCGGCGATTATGACTATTTCCGTATCACTGCCGGGCCACTGACATTGGGGGAACGGTTTCGCAACCGGGCGCCATCGCGTTCGCGGATCGAAGAGGCGGTGTCAGGTTACACGTCGGTGCACCCGTGACCCCACCAAAACCCGTCTCTCGTCCCGACAAGGTGTCTTTGTGGCGCTATCTGAAGCTCTTTCGTCAGGATATCCTCTCGGCACAACCGCAACGCTTGTATCGGGCCTGGATGGCCGAGTTCAGGACGCCGTTCTTCCGGTCTTTCATGATCAATCAGCCTGAACTCATTGATTTGGTGTTGAAACAACGCCCCGACGATTTTCCGAAATCCGGCCGGATCAGCGAGGGATTGCGCCCGCTGCTGGGCGACTCCGTTTTCCTGACCAATGGCGAAACCTGGAAACGCCAACGCCGCATCATTGATCCTGCGTTTGAGGGGGGGCGGCTGAAGGACACGTTTCCGGCCATGTATGCAGCGGCGCAGGCCAGTGTTGACCGACTGCGAACGCGCGGCGGCCGCGACGTCGAATGCGAAGAAATCACCAGCCACGCGGCCGCAGATGTTATCTTTCGTACTTTGTTTTCGGTTCCGATCGAACACACCGTGGCGACACAGGTGTTTGACAAGTTTCGCACCCATCAGCGGGAACAACCGCTGCTGAACCTTGCGGCCTTTGTACCTGTCCCTAGCTGGGTGCCCCGGTTTCATTCCCGCAAGACCCGAAGGACAGCGCGGGAAATCAGGGACCTGATTGCGCGCCTCACGGACGAGCGGGCGGAGGCAATAGCCCTGGGGAAAGCACCCGATGACCTTGCAACCAAGATCATGACCAGGCCGGACCCGGAAACGGGGCGTTGTTTCGGGACGCAGGAGATGATCGACCAGGTGGCCATCTTCTTTCTGGCCGGGCACGAAACCAGCGCCTCGGCACTGGCCTGGGCACTATACCTGATGGCGCTGTATCCGGAATGGCAGGATAAGGTCGCGGCAGAGGCGACGGCATTGGACGATCCTTCATTTGCCGCCGTTTCAGGCTTGAAGCTCAGTCGCAGTGTGTTTCGCGAGACCCTGCGCCTTTATCCACCCGTGCCCATGATGGTGCGAGAAGCCACCTGTCCCGAGCGTTTCAGAGATCGGGATGTCCCGCAGGGGTCGCAAATTGTTATCAGCCCGTGGCATTTGCACCGTCATGAGCGCCTGTGGGAAAACCCGGATGCCTTTGATCCAGCGCGGTGGGAGACGGAAAACGGCAAGACCTGCCAGCGGCACGCCTTCATTCCCTTCTCCGCCGGATCGCGGGTTTGTACCGGGGCAGGGTTCGCGATGATTGAAGGGCCGCTGATCCTGTCGATGCTGCTAAAGCACTATCGGTTTGAGCCAGTGACCGGACGCGATCCTGTTCCGGTCGCGCATCTGACGGTACGCTCGAAAGACGGGATATGGCTGCGGCTGGTTGAGCGCTAACAAACTACCATCGGTCAACGCCTTGTTGTATGCGATGGAAAACACGGAATCATTATTGAACGGGAAACAGATATGTCCAAAGCAGAACAGCGCGCGCAAATGTCCGACGGTGCAGGTTTCATCGCGGCACTGGATCAAAGCGGCGGTTCTACACCCAAGGCGCTGGCGCTTTATGGTGTTGAAGCCTCGGACTACACCTCGGAAGAAGAGATGTTCGGAGAAATCCAGAAGATGCGCGCGCGCATCATTCTGGCGGACGACTTCACCAAAGCTAAGGTGATTGGCGCTATCCTGTTCGAACGCACCCTGAACGAGGAAATCGAAGGCCGCAAAGTCGCCGATTTTCTTTGGTCGGCCAAGGGCATCGTTCCATTTCTGAAAATCGACAAGGGACTGGAGGATCAGGCCAACGGCGTTCAGATGATGAAACCGATCCCTGGTCTGGCAGAAACGCTGGCCAAGGCCGATGGTGTCTTTGGAACAAAAGAACGCTCGGTCATTCACGAGGCCAACTCAGAAGGTATTGCCGCTGTTGTAGCCCAACAGTTTGACGTCGCACGCGAGGTGATCAGCGCGGGCATGGTCCCGATTGTCGAACCCGAGGTGAACATCCATTCTGAAACCAAGGCCGAGGCTGAGAGCATCCTGAAAGCCGAGATCCTCAAGAACCTGGGCCAGTTGGCCGAGGGCCAGGACGTCATGCTGAAGCTGACGATCCCAAGCGAGGCCAATCTGTATGACGAAGTGGCAGATCACCCGCGCGTTCTGCGGGTTGTGGCCCTGTCAGGCGGCTATTCCACAAAACAGGCCTGCGACCTGTTGAATCAAAACGGAAAGATGATCGCTTCCTTCTCGCGCGCGCTGACCGAAGGTCTTTCAAAACAGCAGTCCGATGCCGAATTCAACGCGGCCCTGGGCGGTAACATCGACAAGATCTATCAGGCTTCGGTCTGACTTATTCTTAAATCGGAACTTTGAAATCGCGGCGCATTTGCGCCGCTTTTTCACGCATGATGCAGCCTTCGGCGTGATCGTTGACCAACCCCATGGCCTGCATGAACGCGAAAACGGTGGTGGGCCCCACGAACTTCCATCCGCGCTTCTTCAGGTCCTTCGACATTGCGACCGATTCCGGTGATGTCGACGCTGTTTGAGGCGGTGGGGGAGTTTCAGCCTCATACCGCCAGACATATGCGGCCAGAGAACCCTCAACCCTTATCAGTTCCTGAGCGCGGCGGGCGTTGTTGATGACAGCTTCGATTTTGCCGCGGTGCCGGATGATGCCCGCATTCTGCAAAAGGCGTTCAACGTCTGCTTCAGTAAACTCTGCCATCCTGTTGAAATCAAAGCCGCAAAACGCTTCCCGAAAATGTTCGCGCTTTGACAGGATGGTTCGCCAACTCAGTCCCGACTGAAAGCTCTCAAGGCACAACTTTTCGAATAGACGCTGGTCGTCTGAGACCGGATAGCCCCATTCCTGATCATGATAGTCAAAGAACTCCGGCGCGGCCTGACACCAGGCACAGCGCGGTTGACCGTCAGGCCCGGTGATCGTTTTGCTCATGTCTGTACCTATTTTGTTCCAATTCAAGGTACACTTGGCTGCCAGACCTTTACAAGCCTCAATCCCGGTTGCGATACCAGTTCAGAACAAAGACTCGAATGGCGGAAGCCAATCCTGTTTCAGGATCGCGGACCGCATCAATTTCAGCCGCCAAAGAATTGATCGGCTTATCTTTTTCCTGTGCGATGTCACGGAACGCGCGCCAGAATTCGTCTTCCAAAGAAACCGAAGTGCGGTGTCCCTGAAGGGTCAGCGAGCGTTTGACGGGGCGGCCACTCATTCCTTCAGCTCGTGATTGTCGAGGTCACGCTTCTGTTTGTCTTGTCGAAGTCTGACAACCTCTTTCTCGGCCTTGGTCTGTCCAAAAGCCATAGCGTTTTGATCTGCGCGGGCCTTCTTTTCAGCCCGCGCTTTCTGTTTTCGGTACCGGTTCAAATTTACCGGCTTGCCCATCAATCTTTCGGGCCAATCATCTGTTCGGGGCGTACCACAGCGTCGAAAGTGGCCTCATCCACAAAGCCTAGTGCGATGGCTTCTTCCTTGAGGGTGGTGCCGTTCTTGTGGGCAGTTTTGGCAACGGTTGTGGCGTTGTCATAACCGATAGTCGGCGCAAGCGCAGTGACTAGCATCAGCGATTCCGTCATCAGCTTTTCGATGCGCGACTCATTGGCCTTTATGCCCAGCAGCATCCGTTCGGTAAAGCTGTCAGCGGCGTCGCCGAGCAATTGAATGGATTGCAACAGATTGTAGGACATCATCGGGTTGTAGACGTTCAGCTCGAAATGACCCTGGCTGCCAGCGAACTTGATCGCGGCGTCGTTACCCATGACATGGGCGGCCACCTGCGTCAGCGCCTCGGCCTGGGTCGGGTTTACCTTGCCCGGCATGATCGATGAACCCGGTTCGTTTTCCGGCAGGATCAGTTCGCCCAGCCCCGACCGGGGACCGGAGCCCAGAAAGCGGATGTCGTTGGCGATCTTGTAGCAACTACCGGCAATCGTGGCCAAAGCCCCCGACAGGAACACCATCGCGTCATGCGCGGCCAGTGCCTCGAATTTGTTGGGTGCCGTGACAAAAGGCAGGCCGGTGATTTCGGCCATGTTTGCGGCAACCGCCTGGTCCCAACCGTGCTGTGTGTTCAGACCGGTACCAACAGCGGTACCACCTTGCGCCAATTCATAAATGCCGGGCATTGCGGCATGCACACGGGCAATTCCCTGACGAACCTGATGGGCGTACCCGCCAAACTCCTGACCCAGGGTCAGGGGCGTCGCATCCTGCGTATGCGTGCGTCCGATCTTTATGATGTCCTTGAATTCCTCGGCCTTCTGCTCAAGCGCGGAAGCCAGTTTTTCAAGGCCCGGCAGCAGAACATCACGTACACTCATTGCTGTTGCGATGTGCATCGCAGTGGGGAAGGTATCGTTGGATGACTGCCCCATGTTGCAGTGATCGTTCGGATGTACGGGCTCTTTCGAACCGATAACGCCACCCAGAATCTCGATGGCGCGGTTCGCGATGACCTCGTTCGAGTTCATGTTCGACTGGGTGCCGGATCCGGTTTGCCAAACGACCAGAGGGAAGTTGTCATCAAACTTGCCCTCGATCACTTCTCCGGCCGCCTGAATGACCGCATCCGCAATTTTTGCTTCCAGCTTGCCGGTGGCCTTGTTCTGCATCGCGCAAGCTTTTTTGATCACACCCAGCGCGCGAACGATGGCAACCGGCTGCTTTTCCCACCCGATCGGGAAGTTCATGATCGAACGCTGAGTCTGAGCGCCCCAGTACTTGTCAGCGGGCACTTCCAACGGGCCAAAACTGTCGGATTCGGTGCGGGTCTGAGACATCTGTCACTCCGTCGTGTATGCAATTGTATGCCGTTTAGCGCCAAGCGGGTTGCAACGCAATCGGCCAGTTGCGCGCACCTTAAACTCAAGGGTGACAAAGGTATAGGCAGAGAGCAGCGACAATTTTGTTGTCGACGGGCGCATCCGTCCCATTGTGCCCGCGTCATGCTGAGCTACAATATAAGCATTATTGCGATGGAGGATCTGATGCACGTTTTCCGCACGACATTTTCCCCGACACTTGTCGCAATAGTGATGTGTGCATTTGCGTGGGTGCTTGTTTCCAGTCATCCGGTGCAGGCGTCCAGCATCGCGCCGTTTTTGGGTGATTATACTGGGTCAGCCAATCTCGTGGACGAAGACGGGAGCGAGACGCCCAGAGACATGAGCGTTTCAATTCACGAAACCGACAACGGCTTCAATGTGAGTTGGACGACGACCACCTACAAAGCAGATGGGCGGATCAAGGAACAGAAATTCTCGATCGACTTTCAGCCGTCGGACCGGCCAGACGTGTTTTCTGCTGCGATGAAACGCAACGTGTTTGGGCACGAGGTTCCCCTGGACCCAATGAAAGGAGAGCCATTTGTCTGGGGGCGTATTGATGGTGAAACGCTGACGGTGTTTTCCCTATTTATCTCGGAAACCGGTGGGTACGAATTGCAGCAATTTGACCGAACCCTGGCCGAAGGCGGTTTGAACCTGTCGTTTTCGCGGTTTCGCGATGGGGTTAAATCCCGTTCGGTGGAAACGTTTCTGAAAAAAGAATAACCCCGCCCAAGGCGGGGTCTGTTGCACGCGGAAGCTTGGTTATTTCCGGAAACTGTCCAGGGAAACCACATCCGCGTCATGCGGCTCATCCGGTTCTTCGACCTCGATGATTTCTTCGATATCTTCGTCCGTTTCTTCCTCGTCTTCCGGACTTTCGAAACGCAGCCCGAATTCGACTGAGGGATCAACAAAAGTCTTGATGGCCGTGTACGGAATATAAAGCGGTTCAGGCGCATCACCAAAATTCAAAGTGATGGAAAACCCCGCATCGCCCACTTCAAGGTTTTCGAACCAATGCTGCATGACGATCGTCATTTCCTGCGGATAGCGTTGGCGCAACCAATCGGCCAGTTCAACACCATCATGCCGGGTATCGAAGGTGATGAAAAAGTGGTGCGCACCTGGCAGTCCATGTTCCGAAACGCCGGTCAAAACCGTTTTGATCAGACCGCGCATGGCGGTGTGCATCAGGTTTCCATAGTCGATGTCTTGCGACATGTGTCATCCTCAAAAGTGGTAGCGTCTAGCATAGGGGATTTCAAAGGAAACGAAAGGCCGCGTTACACCTGATTGTTCATAGGAGGTTCAGTAAAATTCCGGCGCAGGCCATCAGACCCAAAGTCGGAACCATCCCGATTTTTAGGCGGAAAATCAACACTCCGGCAGCTAGCGTCAGAATCAATGCAGCGACGTCCAAAGTCGAAATATCGGGTACGGGAATTGATACAGGACCCAGAGTTTTTTTCGGAACTTGTCCAAATAGAACATTGAGGGCGAACCACAAGGATAGTTTGAGAATCACCCCCACAACCGCAGCGGTAATCCCGTGCAGAGCCGCAGACAGGCGCGGGCGGGCTGCCAGGTGATCCAGGAACGGCGCGGCAAGAAAAATCCACAGAAAGCAGGGAACAAACGTGGCCCAAAGGGCCACGGCACCCGCCGCGATAGCCATGGATGCGCCCCCAGACAACTGACCCGTCAACATGGCCACGAATTGTGTCACCAAAATCAGTGGGCCCGGTGTCGTTTCAGCCAACCCAAGCGCATCGATCATCTGATCCGTGCTGATCCATTGATATGTGTCGACGACTGTTTGCGTCATGTATGCCAGAACGGCATAGGCACCACCAAATGTGACAACCGCGAGGCGCGCAAAGAACCACCCCAGATCGCTGAGCAGTTGCTGCCCCGTCAGGGTCAGAACAGCCAAGGGCCCAAGCCAGAGGGTCAGCCAAATCACCGCAGTTCTGATCGGACGGGACATGGTCGGGGATGCTGGCGCGGGTGTCGAACGGTGCTGACCTTTGAAGGTCGCGAAGCCCCAGAGAGCGGCTGCAAATATGATAAGTGGAAACGGCAGGTTAAGTGCAAAAATTGCCAGAAAGCCCAGCAATGCAAGGATGCGATGTTCGGCATCGGAAAGGGCTTTTCGCGACAGGTTTCGCAAAGCCTGCAGGACGATGACGATTACAGTCGCCTTGATGCCCAGAAACCCGGCCTGTACAACCGGAAGTTCTCCGAAGGCGGCGTAAAGACCAACCAGAACCGCAATGATGATGGCGCCGGGTATGACGAAAAGGCCACCCGCGATCAATCCGCCAGGCACACTGCGCAGGCGCCAGCCGGCATAGGTTGCAAGCTGCATCGCCTCGGGCCCTGGTAGCAACATGCATAAGGACAGAGCGCGCAGATAGCTTTGTTCGTCTAGCCATGGTCTGCGTTCGACCAGTTCCTGATGCATCAGTGAAATCTGCGCTGCGGGACCACCAAACGACAGCAGCCCAATCCGGCCGAAAACCCGGATCAATTCGGAATAGTCGGGTGTCATTATTTTTGCTCGCCGGGCCAATTATGGCCTTCTTCATACCCGTCCCGGGCCCAGCGGTACAGCGCATCATACAGAGCAAGGCCCGCCGACAGGTTCTCATGATCATCCCTGTATTGGCGGGACAGGCCAACGGACAGAGCGAGCAGACCGGCCGCCTCGGGTGCGAGATCGTGACGGTCTGTGTCCGCCGCCCGGACAACAGTCGCCATCCGGTCAAGCGCGGGCGTGTGAAGGTCGAACTTGTCCAGCATAGTGTCAAAGGTGCATTTGTCCCCGTCATGGCCCCAGACCGTGTTTTCAATATCAAATGGAGTGGTACCGAATATTCTGGCGGCTTCCTTCACTTCCGAAGGCGCGACAAACAAAAAACGCGCATTGGGGTCGACAAAACGCCGGATCAACCAAGGGCATGCGATGCGGTCTATTTTGGGCCTGTGTCGGGTCACCCAAAGCGTCCGATTGTCAACCAGGGTCGGAATAGCGGAGTAGGGGACGCTTGACGCCCTGGGCGTATCGCGCCAGGCCTGTATACCGCCCTGCAGAAACTCGGCCTGTTGTCCTTCGCCGCGCAGCCACGAAACTACGCCCTGGCTCAGCTTTTTGCCTTTTTGGCAAATGATTACACTGGAGCGCCCATCGATCGTCGCCATCAGGCCCTGCATGTCTGACGCGGAATGCCGTACTGAACCCGGAATCAAGACCGGGTCCGCCGCAAAGTCTTCCTCGAGGCAGATATCCACCAAAACCGGCGCTGTCGGTGTTCCGATCAGTCGCAGCAGTTGTTTGGGGGTGATGGAATTTGGCGCAGCCATGGCATGTCTCCTGTCGCGTTCGGATACATGCGAAACTTGGGCTGACGCCTCACGGGGCGTTCGCAATGTTACCCCATACCCTTTGCTAACGTGGAACGGCTTTCATGGTCAAGGTCGCAGGTTTTTGTCAGGCCCAGTCCAGTCGTTGTCCGGTCATGCAGACGGGCAGGGTATCTTCGGGAAACTGTCCAAGCTGTTCAAAAAAAGAAATAAAGTCGAACTGATTATAAGCCTCGACCATGCATCCGTCCTTGATACGCGCGATGACGCTTCCGCTTGCCTGCAGCGGTGCGCCATTGTCGGCGCGGGTCGTCTGCAAATGGACAATGGCAGAAACCCAATCACCGTCTTCGATTATCTTCGGCAGGTCGACTTTTATGTCGCCAAGGATGTGCCGGAATGCGGTCACCAGATCACGGAAATCGTCAGCGCCGACCTGCATTTCCGGGATCAACCCCTCGGCCAGCGTGTCGGGGGCAAAGAACTGTCCGATGGCTTCTGTGTTGCCGTTTTCCCAAACCTCTGAATACCACTGCCTGAGCAATTTGGAATGTGACATCGCCGCTCTCCCTTCTGATGGAAGTGACGATGGCAAAAAGGAATGAACAATCCCTGAACAAGAGCGTGTTTCTGACCGGACAAATTGCATTGAAATGCAGGTTTCTGTTGCCAGGTACCTGCGAACCCCGCCTTACGCTGCTAGGCGCAAGGGCTTAAGTTTCGGTCTTGCTACTGCTTACGCAGCAACTGCAACCGGAGCACGATTGTCGTTTGCAATTGTACTATTTTCGCCGATAACGGTGGCAGACAGCCGAGACAAAGCTAACCCCTTTAGACGTTCGTCGATCCTGTTTCGGCCCCATGTTCCCCAAACGAAGGATATTGGTGGAGCCGCCGGGTACCGCCCCCGGGTCCGATCCGCTTATTACGAGCGCGTTTATGTCCATAGTCCCGAAGGACCCTTCATATATAGGTGACGTTCCGATCGGATGCAAATCCAGAATTTAACTGACGTAATTGTTTCTTTTCAAAATATTAAACTGATTTATTCATGTTCGCCAGGATCAGCCAGATTGCCAACGCCAGTTCGATTCCGCCGAAAACCATCGCCTTGGCCAGTGGCGGGTTGTCCAGTGCAATCGATACGAACCGGCCCAATGCCGCGCCGGCATAGACCACGCCAAGCATCGTGTAGGCCATTGGGCTATTGAACCACAAAACAGCAAGGCCGGTGACTACGAACAATCCGCCAACCGAAGCGCGCATCTCGCTCAGGCCCATGGTGCTGTTTGTTGGGGCTAAATCCAGTGAAGCCGCAGTCCAGGCCGGAGCCAGAAAGCCGAAAAGGCCAAAGCCGATTGTCAGTATCGCGGCAAGCGTATTCAGGATCGGTGTCATTCCGGTCTCATGTCGTTTTTGTTGAAAGGGAGAGTAATGCGCATGTTCGCAAAGGAAAGAACCTAAATTGCCGACAACAGTCCCAGTATCCCCACAAGGATAAGACTAAGCGCCCAGATGAGTTCGAGGTTGAACCAACTGCGTGACAAGAATTGCAGTCCCAACCAGCGATAGACGGCATAGGCCAGAATGCCTCCGCCCAAAACCATCGCCGCTGTGTGAAGCGCGGCAACGGCCAGAACCAGAAGACCGTTGGTCGTCATGATCTCGGAAACCGCACGATGCCCGGCGTCCAGCTCATCCAGATTGCAAAGTCCCAGATAGATTGGAACCAGCATCAGCGCGGCGCCATGGGCTAGAGCGACAAGAAATGACCACAATGCCAGCTTTCCTGGAGGAACACGGGAGAGGGCGCGGGGGTGGCGACGGACAATCGCGATGTAAAGGCCCATAGTGATAACAATCAGGGCTGCGCCGATCCTAATTTCGCGCTGGTAATCCACTAAAACCGCCATCAGCGCGAACGGCAGCAAGACCCCGAGCATGGCGAGAAAGTGCCCCCCAGCCAAGGCAGTCAGCGCCCGCCAAAGGGCCGATTGCTTCTGCTCCATCAATGCCGCTGAAACAGCCAGTGGCCAGCCCATGCCGGGGTTCAGGCCGTGATATGCGCCGCTAAGCACAACGGCCAGCCACAGGCCGGCCGTTGATGTCATCAGGAACTCCAAATCAGACGGACGGGTAGCAGAAACTGTCCGTCGAACAGTCGCCGCCTTCTAGCCGGATCTGGTGGCTGCGATAGCCCTTAGGGAAGTCGACCCAGAACTTCGGGTCCAGTGTCAGGCCGCCATTGTCACCGACATCGGCCTTGACCATGGCTGCGCCGCGTTCGCCCGGATAGAACTGATCATCCCAGGTGGAGTAAAGCGAGTTGGTCCAGTAGACGCGTTTGCCATCCCGGCTGATCTCAACCATCTGCGGTCCGTAACCAAAGTCATTGCCGTTGGGATGCTTGGTCTTTTTGACGATCCCGCCAATCTCGACCTTGCCGGCCAGGGTCGGGTTCATCGGGTCCGACACATCGTATTGATGCATCTCACCGGTGCCCCAACAGGCAACATAAAGGTACTTGTCGTCCAGACTCAGATCGATATCCGTGACCAGAGGCGGAACGGCCGAAAACCCCTTGAGAAGATCGGGAAGATCATCGGGATCAGCGGGTTGCGGATCGATTGTGATGGTTTTCTTGGCTTCGAACGTTCCGTCATCATTGCGCCACCAGGTGAAGATGGCACCTTGAAGATTAGTGGTATCCACCACAACGCCACAGAAGCCGTGTTGCTTGACCGGATCATGCGCCGGGCGGATTTCCAACGCCATCTGATGGTTTTCGCCCAGATCGATGGTTTGGATATTCGTGCGGCTGCGCAGGTTCCAGAAATGGATGCGGTGGCCGTACTTGTTCGACAGCAGATCCTCGGCCACGATCCCGTTTTCAAACTGCGGCGGCAGTGCCCATTCGGAACTGACCATGTAATCACGCGGCAGGTTCCACCAGAAGTCATAGTGTTTGTCCTGAACCCCGCGTTCGATTTCATATCGGCCTATGATCTCGAAGCTTTCGCAATCCATGATGAAGATACCCGGCGGGCCGTCTGTGCCGTCTTTGCCACCGCCACCCAATGTGCTGACGTAGATGCCTTCGGGGCCGCAGTGAATGGTATGAGGCCGGGAATATCCCGTCTTGGCAAAAACTTCCTCGGGTTCGATGATCTTGTGAATCTTCGCTTCCAGCGGGTTTTTGACATCGATGATGTAAATGCGGCTGGACCGTATGCCGGGAATGATCAGATAGCGGCGTTCTAGAAATGCATGGCCGCTGAGCGGCGACAGCGATGATGAGCAGGCGTTCCAGCCGAAATGGTGAAACTCGTCACCCTTTTCGGGCATGATCACCTGATGAACGATTTTTCCGTAATCCGCCGAAGTCGGATCGACGTTAACGACAGCCAGACCATCCGGTTGCGAAAAGTCGGGGCTGAGCATCAGCGTGAAGGCCAGAGTTTCCGTTGGGCCCTCCATCGCCAGCTTGGCGGATGGGTAAAAGGTTGGGTCCGGTCTTTGGTTCATAACGTCCTCCCGTAAGTAATTGTAATTCAATTTGCATTGAGAGATCCGGTCTTCATGCCGGCTGTCATGCTGCCTGCCCGAGTGTCGTTTTCGTCTGCCTCCTCCGTCAAGCTTTATCTGATGCGAAATCAGGCTGGGTTGCGTCGGCGTTCAGCCACGTCGTGGGCCAGTTGCCTCGTATAGGTTTCCAGTTCAACGAGCGTTCGGTCCACCGCCACTGCATCCCGCGCCTCAATCGAATCGGCGATCAGGTTGTGCAGCGCAATGATCTCTTCCCGGGACCGGGCGGAGAAGGTGATCATGTTCATCAGCGGCTGCATCGCTTCGACCGCACCCGCCAGCTGGTAGGACAAAACCGGATTGCCTGCGGCGTCGACCAAAGCGCGATGAAAGGCAACATCCGAGGCACAAAAAGCTTCATCCGTCAGCCCGGGTTGTGACTGACGATAGATTTCGGCCCGCATCGTGGCCAGATGATTCGGGGTGTGTCGCTCTGCCGAAAGGGCGGCGCAGGCCCGCTCGAGCGCGTAACGGGCTTCGCAGGCGATGTCGAAACTGACAGCATTCATTGACAGCAACAGGGTCGAGGTGGTGACTTGCTGCGAATAGGCGTCCTCAAAGCTCAGTTTGTTGACAAAAGCACCACCCGAAGCGCCACGCTGGGTTCGGATAAGAGATTGCGCGGCGAGCCTTTTGAGCGCCTCGCGCACGGTCGGCCGCGAGACCTTAAACTGTTCCGACAACTCGGCCTCGGACGGCAGGCGCGCATCGACAATCAACTCACCCGAGACAATGGCGTCGCGAATGGCCTGAGCGATCTGTGCCGACAAGTCAGCCGGTTTTTTGGGATCAACTTCCATGTCCGACACGCTAAAACTCAGTTTTTATTTGTCTGACATTTAAAAGTCTGACATTTGAAATGCAAGGACTGAGTCGGGAGGAGCGAGTGAGTCGCGCAGTTTTACGCAGCGGTCTTTGGCTGAGTTTCTACATCACGATCCTCTGGGCGTGGTGGATGATGTTCTCGATGAGCCGCGACATGGACCTCGATCTGATCGGGCGTCCGGGTCCGATGGGCGAGGCGATGCGCGTGATGGACCCGCGCATGGACATGTACATGCCCATGGCGGAATTCGGTCCGCTGTTCTGGATGTGGGCTATCATGATGGCGGCCATGATGCTGCCGACTTTGGTTCCGACGCTGCGCAGTTACGATGATCTTATCCGTAGTGCCAATGGAACGCGTGCCGGTTGGGTCGGTGTTTTGGCCGGGTACTTTTTGGTCTGGGTCGGATTTGCCGCCTTTATCGCCGCCGTTCAGCTTACACTGCTTTTTGGCGGCATTGTCGACATGCTCGGTATCGCCAAATCCGTTTATCTCGCCGCTGGACTTATGATCGTTGTGGGCGCTTTTCAGTTCAGCCGCGCCAAAGAGGTGTGTCATGGTGTGTGTCACGCCCCGATGACGTACTTCCTGGGCCACTGGAAGACCGGTTTCTTGGGTGGTCTGCGGATGGGGCTTGGGCTGGGCGCATTTTGTGTCGGCTGTTGCTGGGGCTTCATGGTGCTGGGGTTTGTCGGCGGTGTCATGAGCCTGGTGTGGATGGGTCTGGCGACCCTGTTCATGGTTTTGGAAAAACTACCCCAGATCGGTCACGCGGTCACACGACCGCTGGGGTTGGCATTGATCGCGGGTGGTCTTCTTCTGCTCGTATATCCTATCACATACGGAGGGTAAGCTTATGGCTAAAAACAGAAAAAAGGAATCCGACAAGCTTCCGATCAGCCAGCGGATCGACAGTCGCATGCCGAATCCCAAACGCCGCGAGATGAGCCCGACGGACTGGTCCATCAAGGGTGAACTGATCCTGAATTGCTCCTGCGATGTGTTTTGCCCCTGCGTGGTCTCTCTGGGCGCGCACCCCCCGACCGAGGGTCACTGCCATGCCTGGATGGGTATCATCATTGACGAGGGGCACTATGAAGGTGAGGACCTGTCGGGCCTGAACGTGGGATTGCTGGTCGATATTCCCGGCCGTATGGGGGAAGGCCAGTGGAAAGTGGCCGCGTATGTGGACGAACGCGCCAGCGGCAAGGCGTATAACGGCTTGCTTCAGATATTCAGCGGGCAGGCCGGCGGAACGACCGGGCTTTTTACCATGCTGGTCAGTGAAATCATCGGGGCCGAGCGTGCTCCGGTCGAGATCGAGCGGGACGGTACCAAACGTCGCATCATGATCGGCCGGAAGATTCAGGGTGAAATTGAAATGCTGGCAGGCAGGGACCCCGAGCATCCGGTGATGGTCTCCAACTCGAAGTATTGGATGGGACCGGACATCATTGTCGCGAAGGGAAACAAATCAAAGGTTCGCGATTATGGCCGGGTCTGGGATTTTGGTGGCAAGTCCGCTGAAATCTGCCCCATCGACTGGAATGGGCCCAAATGATGATTACAGGTGGCTATGCGCGTCAAATGGCCAGATACAATAGCTGGCAGAACAACCAGTTAAAAGGGTTTCTGCAAGCGCTGCCACAAGAAGAACTGATGCGTGAGCGTGGTGCGTTCTTTGGCTCGATCATGGGAACGGCCAACCATCTTTTGTGGGGTGACTGGATCTGGATTTCGCGCTTTGACAAGGGAACGGGTCCGGGTGGCGGGATCCCGGAAAGCAAATCTGTTTGCGCTGGTCTGTCCGATTGGCTACCGCTTCGTGAGACTGTTGATGTCCGTATTGCCAAATGGGCCGACGAGTTGGGTGACGACGTCTTGACCGGAGACTTTACCTGGTTTTCAGCCGCAAAAGAAGCTGATGTCACAAAGCCTTACGCGCAATGCGTCATCCACATGTTCAATCACCAGACCCATCATCGGGGACAGTTGCACAAGATGTTGACGGAAGCCGGCTCATCCGCGCAGGTCAGTGATCTGGTCTTTCTGCCGGAGGGTGCCTGAATGGCCCTGATTTCACCGTCACGCCGACTGCGCCGAACACCTTTTTCCGAAGGTGTCGAGGAAGCGGGTGTCAAAGCGTACACGGTTTACAACAGGATGTTGTTGCCGACGGTGTTCGAGTCGCTTGAAGCGGATTGCCGCCATCTCAAGACCCACGTTCAGGTTTGGGATGTTTCTTGCGAGCGTCAGATCGAGGTTCGCGGTCCTGATGCGGCGCGCCTGCTGCAGATGCTTACCCCGCGTGATCTGAGCGGAATGGTGACCGGTCAGTGCTACTATGTTCCGATCGTGAACCAGGCCGGAGGGATGCTGAACGACCCCGTCGCGCTGAAATTGTCCGAAGACCGCTTTTGGATCTCGATAGCGGACAGTGACTTGTTGTTCTGGGTCAATGGCTTGGCGAATGGGCTTGCACTGGATGTTCAGGCTTGGGAACCGGATGTATCGCCTCTGGCGATTCAAGGCCCGAAGTCCGATGAATTGATGGCGCGTGTTTTCGGGGACGGGATCCGCGACATCCGGTTTTTCCGGTTCGGCCTGTTCCAGTTTCAAGGGCGCGACCTTGTCATCGCGCGGTCCGGATATTCGAAACAGGGCGGGTTCGAGGTTTATGTAGACGGCAGTGATATCGGTATGCCGCTATGGAACGCCCTTTTCAAAGCCGGGGAAGTTCTGCATGTGCGCGCCGGTTGCCCAAACCTGATTGAACGCATCGAAGGCGGGCTTTTGTCTTATGGTAACGACATGACCCACGAAAACACCCCGCATGAATGCGGGTTGGGCAAGTTCTGCAATACGGACGTCGTGACGGAATGTGTGGGCCGGGACGCTCTGGTGAAGGCCTCCGAGAAGGGTCCCAAACAGCAGATCCGGCCGGTCGCGATTGACGGCGATCCAGTTCCCCCGTGCGACCGGGCCTGGCCAGCCTTCTGTGAAGGGAACCGGGTCGGTCAGGTCACATCGGCCGTCTGGTCGCCGGATTTCGGAACAAACGTTGCAATCGGAATGGTACACGCCAGCCATTGGGCTGCGGGTACGGAACTGGAAATTCAAACTTCACGGGGCATGCGCAAGGCGGTTGTTCAGGCCAAATTCTGGGCCTGACGGGCAGGGGCTATCCCCTCGTCACGGCACTCCACCCCGAATAATCTAACCAGGTAAATGCGATATCCTGGCTGTGAAAAGGAAAGGAAAGCACGATGTTCAATGCATTGGTAATGGAGAAAGACGAAGAAAGCGGGTTGGCCAGTGCGTCGATCAAAGAACTGTCGATTGATGATCTGCCCCATGGCGAGGTTACAGTCGCCGTCGAATACTCGACCGTAAATTACAAGGACGGTCTGTGCTTGTCGGCCAAAGGCGGCGGGCTGGTCCGCAGCTATCCACATATTCCAGGCATCGACTACGCAGGAACGGTCGAGACGTCTTCGGACAACAGATACAAACCGGGCGACAAAGTGGTTCTGACCGGTTGGCGCGTCGGTGAGGCCCATTGGGGCGGCTATTCGCAGAAAGCCAACGCACTGGCCGACTGGCTGGTTCCCTTGCCCGATGGGTTGGACGCGCGGCAGGCGATGGCTGTGGGAACAGCTGGTTTCACTGCCATGCTTGCGGTCATGGCGCTGGAGGACCATGGCCTGCAGCCGGGCCACGGTCCTGTACTGGTCACAGGCGCGGCCGGCGGCGTTGGGTCCGTGGCAACTGCGATACTGGCCAATCTGGGCTATGAAGTTGCCGCAGTAACAGGGCGCGCGGAAGCTGCCGATTATCTGAAATCTCTGGGCGCGACCACGATCGTTCCGCGCGAGGATCTGAACGAGACCACAAAACGCCCGCTGGAAAGCGAGACCTGGGCGGGCTGTATCGATGCGGTAGGCGGTGCGATGCTGGCCCGGGTTCTCGGACAGATGAAATATGGCGCATCGGTTGCCGCGGTTGGTCTGGCCGGTGGGGCTGCCCTGCCTGCGACGGTCATCCCGTTTCTGCTGCGTGGCGTCAACCTGTTGGGCATCGACAGCGTGATGCAGCCTTATGACAACAGGGTGCGCGCGTGGAAACGTATCGCGACAGATCTGCCCATGGAAAAATTGGACGCCATGGTACAGCCTGCATCCCTAAGCGATTTGCCCAAACTTGGCGCGGATATTCTTCAAGGACAGGTTCAGGGCCGTGTTGTCGTCGATGTAAACGCGTGACGCACCCGTTGATTTTCTAACCGGCCAGCGCCAATGCTGGCCGGTTCTTTTGCCGAGGAAACACCTCAAAAATGCCGGAAACACCTCTGGTCATTGGCGCAATTCCGGCTCATCATTGCTATACATCCCATTTGCGATGGCTTAAGACCCATTCCAACAGTACCTGAAAACGGGGAGTGAGCAGCATGTCTGACGATTTTGAACTGGACACTGATGATCTGAAACGCCGCATGGACGGCGCAATGGCCAACCTTAAAACCGAATTTGCATCCCTGCGGACTGGCCGCGCATCAGCGTCGATGCTGGAGCCGATCATGGTTGATGCCTATGGTTCGCTGACCCCGATCAACCAGGTTGGCACCGTCAACGTGCCCGAACCCCGGATGGTCACCGTTAACGTGTGGGACAAGTCCCTTGTCGGCAAAGTGGAAAAAGCCATTCGGGAGAGTGGGTTGGGAATTAATCCTCAACTGAACGGTACAATCATCATGCTGCCGATCCCCGAGTTGAACGAAGAGCGTCGTCGCGAACTGGGCAAGGTTGCAGGGCAGTACGCTGAAAGCGCACGGATTTCCATTCGAAACGTGCGCCGGGATGGCATGGACCAGATCAAGAAGGCCAAGTCCGACGGCATGTCTGAAGACGACCAGAAATTCTGGGAGACCGAGGTGCAGGATCTGACCGATGAAATGATTAAATCGGTTGATACCGCACTAGAGACCAAACAGGCAGAAATTATGCAGGTCTGAGCCGGAAGAATGCCCAACGATCCCCGCACTCCTATCGCCGCCGGACCGCGCCATGTCGCCATCATTATGGATGGCAATGGTCGTTGGGCACAAGCACGTGGCCGGCCTAGGCTGTATGGACATCACGCAGGTGCGCGGCGTGTTCGCGAGGTGGTCGAAGCTTGCCCCGGTCTTGGCGTCAAGTATCTGACAGTATTCGCCTTTTCGACAGAGAACTGGAAGCGAACACAGGTTGAAGTCGCCGGACTGATGAGCCTGTTTCGCCGATACATAATCAAAGAAACGCGAACGCTGAAGGAAAACGGTATTCGTGTCCGCTTTATCGGAGACAGGGTACGTCTGGATTCCAAGCTGACCAGACTGATGGACTCGCTTGAGGAAGAAACCAGAGACAATGACTTGGTCCATCTCACGGTTGCCTTGAACTACGGCGGGCGGGATGAAGTTGCCCGGGCGACGCAACGTCTGGCGTGCGACGTGGCAGCGGGCCGGTTGCGCCCCGAAGATGTGGATGAAGAAACGCTTCCAAGATATTTGGATACGCATGTTCTTCCTGATCCCGATCTTGTTATTCGCACCAGCGGCGAAGCGCGAATTTCGAACTTTCTTCTGTGGCAGTCAGCCTATTCCGAATATGAGTTCATCGACACGCTTTGGCCGGATTTCACAGCAGCTGAACTTGAACATTTGTGTCGGAACTTTGGCTCGCGTGAGCGCCGCTTTGGCGCAGTTCTCGCATGAGCGACGGTCGATGGTCTGACCTGACGGCCCGAGTACTGTCGGCAGCTGTTTTGGTTGCTATCGGTGCAGTGGAAGTATGGCTTGGCGGATTGTGGTTCGAAGCATTCATCGCTGCGGCCTGCGCCATCATGACCTGGGAACTGGTCCGCATGATTGATCCGGGTCAAACTGGTCTGGCGGTTCAGTTGGGGATATTGACCGGGGTTGCCGTCGTCCTCAGCTATCACCTGCCTGCGCTTTACACGTTGCCGTTTTTGCTGGCACCTGCGCTGGTCGGGGCAGGGCAGATCAGTCGGGCAAAAGGGCTTTATGCCGCGTTTGCCTTCTGGATCGCTGCTGCTGGTCTGGGTTTCATCTCGATCCGTGAAACCATGGGTTTTGGCTGGATGGTCTGGCTGATCGCCGTTGTCGTCGCAACAGATGTTGCAGGGTATTTTGTTGGCAAAACGTTTGGCGGACCTAAGTTTTGGCCCAAGGTAAGCCCGAAGAAGACTTGGTCCGGTACGGCCGGCGGTTGGGTTGCCGCAGCCATCGTTGGCGGTGTTGTCGCGATGCAGGCCGGGTTTGGTGTGTTGTTTGTGCTGATTTCGGTGCTGGCGTCGATGGCCAGTCAGGCCGGGGATATCGTGGAAAGCGCGGTCAAACGAAGGTTTGGCGTCAAGGACAGCTCCAACCTGATACCCGGGCATGGCGGTTTTCTTGACCGGTTCGATGGAATGATGGGGGCTGCCTTGTTCGTGTTGATCGCAGGGTTGTTCTACGCCCCCGGGGTTATGTAATGCGCAAGATCTCAATTTTTGGCGCGACCGGGTCCATCGGTCAAAACACCATTGACCTGATCGCCCGGAATCCTTCGTCCTACGATGTTGTTGCGATGACGGGCGGGGCAAACATCCGACAGCTGGCCGAAGATGCGCGCAGGCTCGGCGCTGATTTGGCCGTGACCGCCTATGAGGACCGGCTTGAGGATTTGCGGGACGCCCTTTCCGGCAGCGGGGTTGCGGTCGCGGCAGGCGAAAAAGCACTGGCCGAGGCTGCATCCCGCCCGGCCGACTGGGTAATGTCAGCCATTGTGGGCGCAGCCGGGTTAACTCCGGGCATAGAAGCCCTGAAACAAGGAGCGACGCTGGCCTTGGCAAACAAAGAGACGCTGGTGTGTGCTGGTTCTCTGGTTCTGGAGACTGCGCGCAAAAACAACGCGCGCCTGCTGCCTGTGGACAGTGAACATTCGGCCGTGTTTCAGGCGCTGGTCGGAGAAAACATTGAGACCGTCGAACGGGTGATCATTACCGCCAGCGGCGGGGCGTTTCGTGATTGGCCCTTGTCGGATCTGGCCCTCGCGACGGTAGAGCAAGCGTCGAGTCACCCCAATTGGAACATGGGTCAACGGATTACCATCGACAGCGCATCAATGTTCAATAAGGCGCTGGAGGTAATTGAAACGAAAGAATTCTTTGGAATAGACCCGGACCAGATCGAAGTTCTGATCCACCCGGAATCGATTGTACATGCATTGGTCGGATTCAGTGACGGCGCTGTCATGGCCCATATGGGTGCACCGGATATGCGCCATGCCATTGGCTACGCTCTGCACTGGCCCGAAAGGCGGAGCCTGCCGGTCGACCGTCTGAACCTGGCACGGCTTGGGCAGCTTCGGTTTCAGGACCCTGACGAATCGCGGTACCCCGCGTTGCGGCTGGCGCGCGAGGTGATGGCCCGTGGGGGTCTTTCCGGTGCCGTCTTTAACGCGGCCAAAGAACGTGCTCTGGACAGATTTATCGCCAAGGACATCGGATTTCTTGAGATGGGCGATACCATTGCAGCGGTTCTGGACAGATTTGATACAGAAGATGGCCTTATTGATGCCCCTATGACCCTTGATAATGTGCAAAAAACGGACCATCTGGCACGTCAATGGGTCGATGAAGCCATACTCCAACGAGCAGGATAAACCCTTGGACACTCTTTCCCTGATCCCTCAATTCGGCAGCCTGCTGTACACGATTGTTGCTTTTGTGGTTGCACTGTCCGTCATCGTCGCGGTGCACGAATACGGCCATTATATCGTTGGACGTTGGTCCGGCATTCATGCCGAGGTGTTTTCCATCGGATTCGGGCCTGTCCTGTGGAGCCGCATGGACAAGCGCGGGACAAAATGGCAGATCGCACTGTTGCCGTTCGGCGGTTACGTCAAGTTTCTGGGGGATGCCAACGCTGCTTCGGGCAAGGACGAAGCTGCGATGCACGAAATTACAGAACAAAGCCCTCAAGAATTACGCCGTACCATGCACGGTGCACCTTTGTGGGCCCGTGCGGCGACCGTCGCGGCGGGGCCCGCGTTCAACTTCGCAATGTCCATTCTGGTTTTCGGGCTGATCTTCTGGTCTCAGGGTGTTTCACGAGAGCCGTTGACCGTTGGCAAACTCCAACCATTGCCCGGTTCTGTTCAGGAGTTGCGGGAAGGCGATGAGATCATCGCAATTGCCGGTATTCCAACCCCGGATTTCGACGAGGAAATATCGTGGACCCAGTTTACCGAGTCTCTGCCGGTTGAACCGAGCCTGGAATACACCATCATCCGGGACGGCGAGACATTGAATGTGTCCGCGCCCTGGCTGTTTCCGCCGCTGATCCAGCAGGTTACACCGCGCAGTGCTGCAATGGACATTCAACTGGCATCGGGCGACGTGATTACGTCGGTGGATGGAGACCCCATTTTTGCCTTCGAGCAATTGAAGGAGCGGGTCGAAGGGTCTGACGGGCGCGTGCTGTTGCTTAACGTTTGGCGGGACGGTGCCGATCTGGAATTTGCGCTGGCCCCAAGACGCACGGATGAACCTCAACCGGACGGCGGGTTCGTAACGCATTGGCGTATCGGGATCGTAGGCGGGATGATGCTGGAACCAGCTACTGTTCCGGCGGGTCTATTGGATTCTCTGACAGGTGGGGCGCGTCAGACTTTGCGCGTAATCAACGGATCTTTGTCTGGCATCTGGCATATGATTACAGGGGCGATCAGCACTTGCAACATGTCCGGTCCTATCGGTATTGCCGAGACATCCGGAGCAATGGCCAGTCAGGGCGCGCAGAGTTTTGTGTTCTTCATCGCGGTTCTGTCGACGGCCGTAGGCCTTCTGAATCTGTTCCCGATCCCGGCATTGGATGGCGGTCATCTGGTGTTCTACGCTTACGAAGCGGTCGCCGGCAAACCGCCTAGTGACGCAGTCCTGCGGATTCTGATGGGAGTGGGGATCAGCCTGATACTTGGCCTGATGCTGTTTTCTGTCAGCAACGACCTGTTCTGCTGAATGTGACGCCCCGCGCACATTGATGCCGCAATCTTGCCCAAATCCATGGCTAGAATTTGTTTGGTGTATTGAAAGACAGGCTTAGAGACCGATGCCAAAGACTCTGCAAAAATCCTACCAGGGGTTCAGCGTTCTGTTCATATTGAACTGGGATGTTTTTTTGTGCTTTGGCGCGACGGCTCTGGCGCTTGCAGGTGGGGCATACCTGGCAGGTATGTGATTCTCGCCCAACTTGTTGATTGATTTAGACGGCCCGCTGGGCCGTTTTGTGTTTTTGCGCTTTTGACAAGACCCTTCAATCCCGTTACTCAGCATTAAAAGTCTGAAAATTCTGGGTAGTGAAAAAAATGACGGACAGGCGGGGCGTGGGCATATTCTGCGGTGTGAACAAGACTGCAAACAATATTTTGTGGCGCACACTAACGTTTCTTTTTCTTTTTAGTGCAATGAGTTTCATGGCTGCGCCGCAGGCGGCGCATGCCCAGAACTTCACGATCAATTCCTTCCAAGTGGAAGGTAACCGACGCATCGAAACCTCGACGATTATCTCGCGGACCGGAATCGAACCGGGGCAAACCGTGACGGCAGGACAGTTGAATGATGCCTATCAGCGATTGCTTGACAGTGGTGTTTTTGAAACAGTCGAACTGACACCGCGCGGGTCGATATTGGTGATCGAGGTTCAGGAATACCCGACGATCAACAAGATCAGCATTGAGGGCAATCGCCGTGTTAAGGACAATGTCTTGATGGATGCGATTTCATCGCAGCCGCGCAGGGTCTTTACGCCTCAGGTTGCCGAAGCGGACGCGGATCTGATTGCTGATATTTACTCGGCACAGGGTCGGGTTGCTGCAACTGTCATTCCGCGCATTATCCGGCGCAGCGACAACCGTGTCGATTTGGTGTTCGAAATTGCCGAAGGCACAACGATCGAAGTTGAGCGGGTCAGCTTCGTCGGCAACCGCGCATATTCCGACCGGCGCCTGCGCAGGGTGCTGGAGACCAAGCAAGCGAACATCCTGCGAACTTTCCTGCGCGGCGACACGTTTATCGCGGACCGTATCGAATTCGACAAACAGGTTATTCGCGACTTTTACCTATCGCGCGGCTATGTCGACTTTCGGGTCAACAGCGCAAATGTTGAATTCACCCGCGAACGGGATGCGTTCTTTCTGGTGATGAACATCACCGAAGGCCAGAAATTCTCGTTTGGAAAAATCACGACTGTCAGCGAAATTCCTGGCGTTGACGCTGCCGCGTACCAGCAAGCCCTGAAAATCAAGCCGGGCGTGACGTATTCGCCTTCTTTGGTCGAAAACTCGATTGCCCGGCAGGAACGGTTGGGTCTGAAGCAGGGCGTTGATTTCTTGCGGGTAGAGCCGCGTGTTACCCGTAACGAGAGAGATCTGACGCTCAACGTCGAATTTGTTCTGACCCGCGGTCCGCGTATTTTTGTCGAACGGATCGATATTGAAGGAAACACGACGACCTTGGACCGTGTGATCCGCCGTCAGTTCGATACCGTCGAGGGTGATCCGTTCAACCCCCGCGAAATCCGCCAGAGCGCCGAGCGTATTCGTGCCCTTGGTTTCTTCGCAACGGCGGATGTGGAACCTCGTGAAGGGTCATCGCCCAGTCAGGTCATCGTTGATGTGGACGTCGAAGAACAGCCAACCGGCTCACTCAGCCTTGGCGGTAGTTTCTCGGCCGCTGACGGATTTGGTATTGCGATCGGTCTGAACGAATCCAACTTCCTGGGACGCGGACAAAACTTGGGTCTTTCGCTTTCAACCGCGCAGGATTCAGAACAATACGTCATCAACTTTTCCGAACCCTATCTGTTGGGCCGGAAGCTGCGCTTCGACCTAGGCCTTGGTCTTTCGACAACCAATTCGAGCTTTGCAAGCTATGACACCGATACTGTGTTCTTCACCCCGCAAATCAGCTATGCGATTGGCGAACTTTCCTCGCTGAGCCTGCGTTATAGCTGGGACCGCAGTGAAATGACGCAGCAGGACAACCAGATCAACGGTGCCGTCATTGCCTCGGAAATTGCACAAGGTGAACGCAGCAGCAGTGCCTTGGGTATTTCCTATGTGTATGACAGCCGGCTCGCCGGTCTGAATCCAAACGCTGGTGTCCTATTTGAGGTCGGTGTGGACGCGGCCGGTCTTGGCGGCGACGACAAGTTCATCAAATCGACCGCGCGCGGCATTGCCCAGACACGTGTTCTGAGCGAAGAGGTCGTCCTGCGCGCTTCGCTGGAAATGGGCGCATTCCATTGGAGAGGTAACGATTTCAGCCGAACCGTGGATCGCTTTGTTCTTGGCCCGAGTACTTTCCGCGGCTTCGATCCGGCCGGTATCGGCCCGCGCGATCTGTCGAACGGTCAGGATGATGCGATTGGCGGCAACTATTACTGGGTGGCCCGCTTCGAATCTGATTTCCCGCTTGGCCTCCCCGAAGAACTGGGCCTGCGCGGTGGTGTTTTCTACGACGTCGGCAACCTCTACAACATCGACAACGTCAATACCGCAGGGGCGAATATCGTTGGCGCTGATGGCTCGATCCGCCATGTTCTGGGCGTGTCGGTTCTTTGGGACACGCCGTTTGGCCCATTGCGGTTTAACTTCTCCAAAGCACTCAAAAAGGAAGACTTTGACCAGGAGCGCAGCTTTGACCTGACCATTCAGGCTCAGTTCTGATCCTTTGATGGTCATGCGGTTTATTCCAGACATTCAGGGCCCGGTTCGGGCCCTTTTTGTCATTCTGCTTTTGCTTGGCGGAGCTGCGACGCAAAGTACAGCACAGCAACTGGGTGTGCCGCAATCTGGTGTTTTGACATTGTCCAGCGAACGCCTTTTCGCCGGGTCAGAATTCGGTCAGCGCATTCTGCGCGAAATCGACGCCGAAAGTGCCTTGCTGGCCGAAGAAAACGAACGAATCGTTGCCGAATTGAGCAAGGAAGAAAAGGAACTGACGGAACGGCGGTCGACGTTGACAGCCGAAGAGTTCCGGCCACTTGCCGAAGCGTTCGATGATAAGGTGCAATCCCACCGCGAAGGACAGCGGGCCAAACTTGATGCGCTCGCCCGTCGGAGCGAAAACTCCCGCAAGCTGTTTTTCGAGATGGTGCAACCGGTTCTGGTCGACCTCTTGCGAGAGACCGGGGCATCGGTAATCCTCGAACAGTCGAATGTTTTGTTCCGCGCGGAATCGTCCGATATCACCAACATGGCCATCCGTCGGATCAATGCGATGATCGGCGATGGTAGAAGATTGGATAACAAGGCAAGCGAATAGGCTTGCTTGCCCTTGTTCGCGGGTCTTGCTAACCACTCGAAAAAGAGAAATCCACGAAGGGACTCGTTTACCATGACGACGGAAACCAAGAGCGCCGACATTCAGTTGATCCAGCGGATTCTTCCGCATCGCTATCCGTTTCTGCTGGTCGACAAGGTGGTAGACATTTCCGGCTATCAGTCCGCAGTGGGCATCAAGAACGTCACCATGAACGAGCCGCATTTTCAGGGTCATTTCCCTGGAACGCCGATCATGCCGGGGGTGACGATTGTCGAGGCAATGGCCCAGACTGCCGGTGTCATGCTGGGTGTCGGAATGGATGTCATCGACAGCGAGCTGCTGATCTATTTCATGAACATCGACAAGTGCAAATTCCGCCGGAAAGTGGTTCCGGGAGATGTGCTCGAAATGCACGTTGAAACCGTGCGCGGCAAAAAGGGCGGCAAGATCTTCAAATTCAGCGGTCGGGCAACTGTAGACGGCGAGGTTGCGGCCGAGGCCGAGTTTTCCGCCTATGTCGACTGGGACATGGAAAAAACAACATGAGCCGCATCCATCCCAGCGCAATCATCGAAGACGGCGCGCAGATTGGGCAGGACTGTGCCATCGGTCCGTTCTGTTATGTCGGTCCGCAGGTCAAACTGGCAGATCGCGTGGAACTGAAATCGCATGTTGTCGTGACCGGCGACACGTCGGTTGGCGAGGACACCGTTATCTTCAATTTTTCGGTCATCGGTGAGATACCGCAGGATCTGAAGTTCGGTGGCGAAAACACCCGGCTGGAAATTGGTCAGCGGAACCGCATTCGCGAACATGTGACAATCAACACCGGAACAGATGGTGGTGGCGGTGTTACGCGAGTAGGCGACGATTGTCTTTTGATGGCGGGTGTTCATGTGGCGCATGATGTGCAGATCGGCAATCGGGTCATCATGGTCAACCACGCCGGGGCTGCAGGGCATTGCATTGTCGAAGATGACGTAATCGTCGGCGGCATATCCGGTTTGCACCAATGGGTCCGCGTTGGTCGCGGTGCCATTATCGGGGCGCTGACAATGGTCGCTAATGACGTGATCCCATATGGTCTTGTTCAGGCACCTCGTGGCGAACTCGACGGGTTGAACCTCGTTGGTTTGAAACGCCGGGGCGTTCCGCGCGAAGATATCGCCGCCTTGCGCGCGGCTTTCCGCGAGCTGTCGAGCGGCGAGGGGACGTTCATGGACCGGGCCCACCGGATAGGCGAAGGCAACGACAGTGAGTATGTGCGGCGCATCGTCGATTTCGTGACCGGACACAGCGACCGTTCATTCCTGACACCGGGGAAATAGGACCGTGCTGGCTCTGATCGCAGGAACCGGGCAATTGCCGACCGAGGTGTTGAGCCATTTGCCCGAACGCCCTGTGATCTGTGCGCTCGAGGGCTTTCTGCCTGATGACCTGACGCCAGACATCGTTTTCCCTTTAGAGCGGTTCGGCAGTTTCATTGCTGATATTCAAAACCGTGGAGTGACCGAGATTTGCATGGCCGGCGCGGTGCGTCGCCCGGTCATTGATCCTTCGCGGATCGATCCGGCGACGATGCCATTGGTTCCGGTTATTCAGAAGGCAATTGTCTCAGGCGACGACGGCGCGTTGCGCGCTGTGATCAGTATTCTGGAAGACAGCGGGCTTTCGGTTCGTGCGGCACAGGACCTCGCACCGGAACTGTTGCCCCCGTTGGGATGTTTGACCGAAACCCAGCCTTCTGATGCGGATCTGGCGGATGCGGACCGCGCTGTCGGGATCGTGCGGGCCATGGGAGCGGCCGACATTGGTCAGGCCTGCGTGGTTTCCAAGGGCCAGGCCATGGCGGTTGAGGGGATTTTCGGAACCGCCTGGATGCTGCAATCCCTGACCCAAAGGCCAGATGCTGGCGGCGGCATTCTGTTCAAAGCCCCAAAACCCTCTCAGGACCATCGTGTTGATCTGCCCGCAATCGGGCCTGATACAGTGTCAGATGCGGTTGCGGCAGGTCTGTCGGGCATCGTTATCGAAAAAGGCGGGGTCATCGTCCTTCAACGCGATCGGGTCGTCGAGGAATGCAACCGGCTGGGTCTTTTCCTTTTCGTTCGTGAGCGGTCCGTCTGATGCGCGTGTTTCTGGTCGCCGGTGAACCCTCGGGCGACCGGTTGGGCGGCGCGTTGATGGAAGGGTTGAAGACGCTTGTCCCGGATGTCGAATTCGACGGGGTAGGCGGCCCTTTGATGCAGGCGCAGGGATTGAACAGCCGATTCCCAATGTCAGAACTGTCTGTCATGGGCCTGGTTGAAGTGCTGCCGAAGTTCTTCCACCTCAAACGCCGCATTTCTGAAACCGCACAAGCGGTTCTGGATACACAACCCGATGTGCTGATTACCATCGACAGCCCGGATTTCTCGCTTCGTGTGGCCAAGCTGGTGAAGGCGGGCAGCAACATTCGCACCGTTCACTATGTTGCGCCAAGCGTTTGGGCTTGGCGTCCTGGTCGGGCCGACAAAATGGCCAAGGTCATCGACCACGTTCTGGCCCTGCTGCCGTTCGAGCCGCAATACATGACAAAGGCTGGCATGGAATGCGATTTCGTCGGCCATCCAGTCGTCAACGAACCCATTGCGACGGATACGGACATATCGGACTTCCGAAGCGCCTACGATCTGGGAGAAGCACCGATCCTGCTGGCGCTTCCCGGATCGCGCCGCGGGGAAGTCGAACGCCTTGCACCGGTGTTTGGCGAAGCCCTAAGCTTGTTTCTGCGCGATCATCCGGACATGCGCGTCGTGGTCCCGGCAGTTGCGCACATCGTCGATACGGTGCGCGATCAGATCCGATCATGGCCGGGCGAACCCGTAGTGGTCGACCCACGGGAGCTAGAGGCAGATCAGGCGGCGTCTCGCAAACGTGCTGCGTTTGCAGCGGCAGATGTCGCACTGGCCGCGTCTGGCACGGTGTCGCTGGAACTCGCTGCGCAATCCACCCCAATGGTCATCGCCTACAAACTGACCTGGCTGACCCAGAAGATGGCCGAACGCATGGTCAAGCTGGATACGGTGACTTTGGTCAATCTGGTGTCAGACACCCGCACTGTGCCCGAGTGCCTTTTGGACGATTGCCGCCCCGACAAGATTGCCGCAGCCTTGTCAAAGGTCATGGAAGTACCAAAGACCCAGCAGGAGGCCATGGCCCTCACGATGGACCGTCTTGGGCGGGGTGGAGAGGCCCCGGGGTTACGTGCGGCCCGCGCCGTGCTGGCACGGATGCGAAACGGGCATGATTGATCACGCTCTGTTTGCCCTGTCTGCCGGAATTGCGCAGGTCTCGACAAATCTGGACAACCTTGCGGTGCTGTTCGGTCTGATCGTTGTCATGGGCCGACGTCGTCCGGTCGTGGGGTTCGCCGTCGCGCAAACCGTCGTTCTTCTACTGGCAATCGCCGTCGCCATCGGGCTGAGCCACAGCACATATCCAACGACTATTGGATACCTTGGCGTTGTACCACTTGCATTGGGTGTCCGGGGCATCTGGTTGCAGATTTCCGGGCGAGGAAAAACCGACACCCAGCCGCAAGGGGCCGTGATCTCGGTCGTTCTGTTGTTTCTCAGCCTGTCCATAGACACGTTTGCAGTCATGACACCGCTTCTTGCGGAATCATCGACCTCATACAGATGGGCAGGGCTGTTTGGTGCTGCCACCGCCGCGTGTCTGCTGACAGGAGTTGCCGCCTGGGGAGCACCTAAGGCCAAACTGTTTGCACCCAGAATGGCCCGGCTGGACCGGATCGCACCCTATGTTATGGTCGCGGTCGGTCTGTATATTCTTCTCAACACCGGGACGGATGCCCTTTAGGCCCCAGAAAGACTGAGGCCAGAAGCCACGTTAATATCCCCGCCAGATCCATCCACCGCCGAAAATGCGGCTGCCATCTGTTTCATAGAACACACAAGCCTGACCGGGCGAGATGCCTTCCTCCGGGGTCAGTAACTCCACCTCGGCGGTCGTGTCCGACAGAGGCCTGACAATCGCTTCGCGCGGGGGGCGGGTCGAACGAACCTTGACCGAAACATGCCATTCTTTTTGTGACGTGAACGGCTTGTCCCCCAGCCAGTTGATCTCGCGCACGGGAACGGTACGTGTGGCCAGCATTTCCTTGGGACCAACAACAACCTGTTTCTTGTCCACGTCCAGTTTGACGACATAAAGCGGTTCGCTCAGCCCACCGATGCCCAGCCCACGCCGCTGACCAATGGTGTAGTGAATAACGCCGTTGTGCTGTGCCAGAACGCGACCGTCCGCATGAACAATTTCACCCGGCTCGGCTGCTCCGGGGCGCAGCTTCTCGATCACGCTGGCATAGTTTCCATCTGGAACAAAACAGATGTCCTGACTGTCCGGTTTATCTGCAACGGACAGGCCATACTGCGCGGCCATCTCGCGGGTTGCGTCCTTGGAAGGCAGGTGCCCCAAAGGGAAACGCAGGTAATCCAGTTGCTCCGGCGTGGTCGAGAACAGGAAATAAGACTGATCGCGGTTTGCATCTTCCGCGCTGTGCAGCTCGGGCCCATTGGGACCAACCTTGCGCTGGATGTAGTGGCCGGTTGCCATGCAGTCGGCCTCGAGATCCTTAGCGGTTTCCAGCAGATCCTTGAATTTCACACGCTCATTGCAACGAATACAGGGAACGGGCGTTGCGCCCGCCAGATAACTGTCAGCAAACTCGTCTATCACCGCGTCTTTGAAGATGTTTTCGTAGTCCAGCACGTAATGCGGGAATCCCCGCTCTTCGGCCACGCGACGCGCGTCGTGAATGTCGATGCCGGCACAACAGGCACCCTTCTTGGCCAGGGCCGCGCCGTGATCGTAAAGCTGCAGCGTTACACCCACGACGTCATACCCCTGATCAGCCAGATAGGCGGCCACAACAGAGCTGTCGACACCACCGGACATGGCCACGACCACCCGGGTTTCCGAGGGCGGTTTGGCAAATCCAAGCGAGTTCAGCGGTGTCTCGGTATCGAGGGCCATGGCATTTCCAGTGCGGATTAAGAAAGACCGGCAGAATATAGGAAAATTCTAGACACTCTCAAGGGGCGGTTTCATGTGGCTTTAAGTATGCTGGGCGCAGCTTTGTCGCAGCAGAAAGTGAGGCGAACGATGTATTTGCACAAAGTTGAGGGGCCAAGATCGGTAACCCTGCCGGATGGAACGGTTTTATCGCGGGCTGATCTGCCTCCGGCGGAAACGCGCCGCTGGGTCGCCTCGCGCAAGGCAACTGTTGTTCGGGGCGTCGTGTATGGGCTGATTTCCCTATCGGACGCAAAGAAACGATATGGAATCAGTGACGAGGAATTCAATGGGTGGGTCGCCGCCGTCGCAGACTACGGGGTGGACGCATTAAAAGTGACAGCGTTAAAAAAATATAGACAACCCAAGGTAGAGAATGAATAAATGATTCAACGGTAAAACCGGGTTAACTATTTTTGATCAAGGTTGAATTGAAATTGCAATATTGACCTGAATTGGAGCAGTGAATGCGTATACTTCTTGTCGAGGATGATCCGACAACGTCCAAAAGCATCGAACTGATGCTGACACATGCCAACCTGAACGTTTACGCAACGGATCTCGGCGAAGAAGGCATCGATCTGGCAAAGCTTTATGACTACGACCTGATATTGCTGGACCTCAACCTGCCAGACATGACCGGACATGAAGTGTTGCGGCAATTGCGGATTGCTCGGGTCGAAACTCCGATCCTGATACTGTCGGGCGCGGACGATACCGAAAGTAAAATCAAAGGGTTCGGTTTTGGTGCCGATGACTATCTGACCAAACCTTTCCATCGTGAAGAATTGGTCGCCCGCATTCACGCGATCATCCGGCGCTCAAAGGGGCATTCGCAGTCCGTCATTCACACCGGACGCGTCGCAGTCAACCTCGACGCAAAAACTGTTGAAGTCGAAGGTAAAGCGGTTCATCTGACAGGCAAGGAGTATCAGATGCTCGAACTGCTGAGCCTTCGAAAGGGAACAACCCTGACAAAGGAGATGTTTCTAAATCATTTATACGGCGGAATGGACGAACCGGAACTGAAGATAATTGATGTCTTCATTTGCAAGCTACGCAAGAAACTGAGCAATGCAACCGGAGGTGAAAATTACATCGAAACGGTTTGGGGGCGGGGCTATGTTTTACGCGATCCGCAAAACAACAGCCTCGATGAAACCCGAATGGCAGTCGGCGCCTGAGCGAAATCTGAAAATGCCGCTGCCGGTTCAGGGCGGCACCCTCACTCACGAACAGCACGACTGGACCTGGCCATGACCTCGCCCTATCACTGGGGTCCAAGATCACGTGACAGGGCGAGGCCATGAGCAACTCCATTTCGGTAACCGACCTGACAGAACAGGAAGCGCAGGAAGAACTGGCGCGCCTTTCTGACCTTCTGCTGCGCGCCAATACCCAATATCACACAGAAGACGCGCCCGAGATTTCGGATGCGGAGTACGACCGGCTCAAGCGCAGAAATGCAGAAATCGAAGCGCGGTTTCCGAATCTGAAACGTCCCGACAGCCCAAGCGAGCAGGTAGGCGCGCGCGTCGCTGAAGGGTTTTCCAAAGTTGCACATTCTGTGCGGATGATGTCCCTGGGCAATGCCTTTGACGACGAAGACGTCAGGGATTTTGATCGTTCGATCCGGAAATACCTGGGGTTGCGGGATGATGCGCCGCTTGCCTTCACTGCAGAACCGAAGATCGACGGTCTGTCCTTGTCCTTGCGGTATGAGGGTGGAAAACTGGTTCAGGCCGCAACGCGTGGCGACGGTGAGGTGGGTGAGAACGTAACCGAAAACGCGCGCATGATTTCGGACATTCCTCAAACCATTGAAAACGCACCCGAAGTTCTCGAGGTTCGGGGTGAGGTCTACATGTCACATGTCGATTTCGACGACCTGAATGCGCGTCAGTCACAGGCTGGCGACAAAGCATTTGCCAACCCCCGCAACGCCGCGGCCGGGTCTTTGCGTCAGTTGGATGCCTCCATCACCCGGACGCGACCGTTGAGGTTCTTTGCCTATGCCTGGGGCGAATTGTCAGAACCTTTGGCCGACACGCAAATGGCCGCAATTGAACGGCTTGCGGGTTTCGGGTTTGCCACAAATGCGTTGACACGGCTGTGTGAAACAACCGGTCAGATGCTGGACCATTATCGGGACATCGAGGCGCAACGCGCAACGCTTGGCTATGACATCGACGGCGTTGTTTACAAAGTAAACGAGCTGGCGCTTCAGGCTAGGCTTGGGTTCCGGTCGACCACGCCACGCTGGGCGGTGGCCCACAAGTTTCCCGCAGAACTGGCCTGGACCCGGCTTGAGGCCATCGATATTCAGGTCGGCCGAACCGGCGCGCTTAGCCCCGTGGCCCGGCTGCACCCAGTGACGGTTGGCGGAGTCGTCGTCTCCAACGCGACGCTGCACAACGAAGACTATATAGCCGGGCGCGATGCAAAAGGCGGAACAATCCGAGATGGCAAAGATATTCGGGTTGGCGACTGGGTTCAGGTCTATCGGGCAGGCGATGTGATCCCAAAAGTGGCGGACGTGGATCTGTCAAAGCGTCCCGTCGACTCTGTTGTTTTCGAATTTCCAACACGGTGCCCTGAATGCGGAAGCGAAGCGATCCGGGAGGACGGGGATGCGGTTCGCCGCTGTACGGGAGGTATGATTTGCCCGGCACAGGCCGTTGAAAAGCTGAAGCATTTTGTATCTCGCAAGGCTTTCGATATCGAAGGTCTGGGCGCCAAACAGATCGAAATGTTTCATGACGACCCGACGCTACCGATCAACACGCCTGCGGATATCTTCACTCTGAAAGAGCGTGACGCCAAAAACCTGGCGCGGTTGAAAAACAGGGATGGGTGGGGCGAGACCTCGGCCGGAAATCTGTTTGAAGCGATTGAGGAGAAGCGCACGATCCCGTTGGCGCGACTACTGTTTGCGCTGGGGATACGCCACGTTGGTGAAGTGGGCGCACGGGATCTTGCGTTGTTCTATCGGGATTGGGAAGCGATGGCGCAGGCCATTGATGCAGCCCGGGCGGCTGCTCTGGCCCAACGCGCCGCGGATGAAGCAGAGGAGGCTGAGCGCCAAGCCGCGACAGCCGGCAACCGAAGAGCACGGATCAAGGAGGCGCGCGATGCCGCGATAATTGGGTCGGATGTCCCGAAGACCGCCGCGCAGGCCTGGTCCGATCTGATCGGCATTGACGGCATCGGTGCGACTTTGGGGCTGTCCCTGTCTGATGCTTTCGCAAACTCGGAAGAGCGTCAGGCGTTTGACGATTTGCGCAGACACCTGACGATCATACCACCGGAGGCCCCGGCATCCGACAGTCCGGTTGCCGGAAAAACGGTTGTATTCACCGGAACGCTTGAAAAGATGACGCGTGCGGAAGCTAAAGCTCGGGCAGAAGCGTTGGGTGCCAAGGTTTCAGGTTCGGTCAGTCAGAAAACCGACCTTCTTGTGGCAGGTCCCGGCGCGGGGTCAAAGGCCAAGAAAGCGGCGGATCTTGGGATTACAACGTTGGATGAAGACGGCTGGCTGCAGCTGATCGGGGATGCATGAGCGGCCGCCCTGAACCCCTGTTTCCACTTTTCGCCCGGCTTGAAACACTTGAAGGTGTCGGTCCGAAAACAGCTCAGTTGTTGGGGCAGATCGGAATCGAGTCACCTCGTGACGTTTTGTTTGCTCTGCCATATGCCGTCATCGACCGGCGGCGGCGTGACACTATTCAGGGCGCAAACCTGCCAACGACACTGACGGTCGAGGTCACGGTCGGCACGCATCGCCCCCCAAGAACGAAAGGCGGCGCGTATCGTATTCAAGTCGAGGACAGTCAGGCCGATTTCCAGCTGGTGTTTTTTCACGCGCGTGGCGACTACCTTACGAAAATTCTGCCGCCCGGGGCACGCAGGTTGGTGTCAGGTAAACTGGAGCTGTTCGACGGAATGGCGCAGATGGTACACCCCGATCACGTGGTTTCGCCGGAACAGGCCGGAGAGCTGCCGGAGTTTGAACCTGTCTATCATCTGACCCAAGGCGTGACACAGAAGACCGCATACAAGGCGGCGCAAAGCGCCTTGGCCCGCGCTCCGGATTTGGACGAATGGATCGATCCGGCTCAGGTGGCGCGTCAGAACTGGCAGGGCTGGAAAACGGCCATCCAGTCGGCACATCTTCCGCAAGGGGCAGATGACGTAGCAATGTTTGCACCCGCGCGTGAGCGTCTGGCTTATGACGAATTGCTGGCCCATCAGTTGACGCTGGCCCTGGCCCGAAGCCGGGAAAGGAAGTCGCGCGGAATTGTCAGCAGGGCAACCGGCGTGTTGCAATCGAAGGTGCTGAGCAGCCTGCCATATCGCCCCACAGGTGCACAATTGCAGGCCATCGAGGAGATTTCCGCCGACATGGCGTCAGCCGCACGAATGAACCGTTTGCTACAGGGGGATGTTGGCGCCGGCAAAACGCTAGTCGCTTTCATGGCGTTGCTGATCGCGGTCGAAGCGGGCGGGCAGGGCGTCATGATGGCGCCGACCGAGATTCTGGCGCGGCAGCATCTGGAGGGATTGCGCCCACTCGCGGACGAGGCTGGTGTCGTGCTGGAAATCCTGACCGGACGGGACAAAGGCGCTGAACGCAAAGCCAAGCTGGCCGCGCTGAGAAAGGGTGATATTCAGATACTTGTCGGCACACATGCCGTTTTTCAGGGCGATGTGGAATTCAAAGCCCTGCATTTGGCCATTGTGGATGAGCAGCACAGGTTTGGTGTGCGCCAGCGAATGGAATTGTCGGACAAGGGGAAGGGCGCCGATGTCCTTGTCATGACCGCCACGCCGATTCCGCGCAGTCTGGCGCTCGCGCAATACGGAGACATGGATGTCTCGGTGCTGGATGAAAAGCCGCCCGGACGCAAGCCTGTCAAAACAGCCGTTGTCAGCACGCAACGCATGGATGAGGTTGTGGCCCACCTGAGGCACGCCATCGAAGAAGACAGGCAGTGCTATTGGGTTTGCCCCCTGGTGGACGAATCCGAGGTTTCAGACCTGACTGCTGCCGAGGAACGGTTCAAGCGGCTGCGCGCGATACTGGGGGATGATGTGGTCGGCCTAGTGCATGGACAAATGCCCCCGGCCGAAAAAGACGCCGCGATGGAAGCCTTTCAATCTGGCAACACCAAAGTTCTGGTAGCAACGACGGTGATCGAGGTGGGCGTAAACGTTCCAAATGCCACGATCATGGTAATCGAACGCGCCGAGATATTCGGGCTGGCGCAATTGCATCAATTGCGTGGGCGGGTCGGCAGGGGCCAGGACGCATCCACCTGTCTGTTGATGTATCAACCACCGCTGAGCGACGGCGGGCGCAAACGTCTTGAAGTCTTGCGCGAGACTGAGGACGGGTTTCGCATATCTGAGACCGACCTGCAGATGCGAGGAGCCGGGGATCTGATTGGAACCGCGCAATCCGGTTTGCCGAAGTTCCGTATTGCCGATCTGGAACGTCAGGCCGGATTGATGGCGGTTGCCCAGTCAGACGCCAGGGCATTGCTGTCTGCGGATCCGGATTTGACGTCAGACCGGGGCAAGGCCGCGCGAGTTCTGCTATGGCTGATGAAACAGGATCAGGCCATCCGTTTGATTTCAGTAGGTTAGGTGAGAAGTTCCACTTAGTTCACAAATGTTCTCTAAAAGTTCTTTACCGACTCAGCAAAATATGAGAACAAAAGGTCAACAAAGGATTAAAACCCTGACCGGAGGTGAACCCATGCTGAACCAGATCAAAACCGCCATTACCCGCTCGCAAGCCACACTTGTTCAGGATGCGGCGGGCGCGGTGTCACTGGTCGTCATCCTGGTGGTTGCCCTTCACCTTCCCGTGGGTTTCTAAGCCTTTCTGCCTGCGATCTCGTGCCGATTAAGCCGCGCTTGTTTCCCCAATTCAGTCAAGGGTGACTTGCCTGTCCCAATTCCCTTGAGGGGCCAAGCCTCGGCCCCACGCGGATATCCGGACCCCCACGAGAAACGCGTTACCTGCCGCCGCCCTTTCCGCCCGGAAGGTGCGGCGGTTTTTTTTACAATTGGCCCGTTCTGAAGATTTCCATCAGCGCCGATAGAACTGAATTGACCGCAACCGAGGCCAGGATCATTCCCATGACGCGACTGATGATGGCCGATCCGGAATGCCCGATGACCCGGATGATGGGGTCGGCCAACAACATCAATACCGCGGCAATTGCCAAAACCACCAGCATCACCAGCGCGGTAATTCCCTGATCCGCAAAGCTGTATCGATTGTTGTCGGTTAGAATGACGACAGCCAGCATAGCGCCGGGTGAAGCCAAGGACGGCACCGCCAGCGGAAAAATTGCCGGGTTGGGCTTACTTGTGCTGATCGCAGAATCCTCTTCGACCAGGCGCTGATCGGTTTCCGATTTACTTTCCCCGAAAATCATCGTCAGCGCGAACAGGAACAGGATGATCCCCCCGGCCACCTGAAACGAGTTCAGGCCGATATCCAGCGCTTCGATCAGCAATTGACCGAACACAAGAAAAAACAGCAACACACCGGCACTGATCAACGCAGCGAGTAATGCCGTCTTGCGACGTGCCGAAGCCTCGATACCCGCCGTGACGGCAACAAAGACTGGAATTGTACCGATCGGGTCGATCACAACCCAAAGGGTCACGAAATGCTCAAGTAAATTATCCAAAACTCTCTCTCCCCAATTTCAGCCCGGAGACTAGAGAGATTTTCAAAAAAATACCACGTTCAGGCGCAGTTGGCCTGTTCTGCTTTTTCCATCGCCTCGGCCGTCGCGTCCAGCGCCAGCAAGATCGAGGCATGCCGGTTCTTGTAATCGCGGGCAGGCATCAGCAGCTCAAGCCCGTCAAACGGCGCATCGGGAGCAGGGCCTGCTTTTTTTAACATTGCCGAAAGCTGTTCGCGCGCCAGTTCCACCTGCGCTCGGGTCGCGCCAATAATGGCCTGACCCACAACCGAAGCAGAGGCTTGCCCAAGCGCGCAGGCTTTCACATCCTGTCCAAAATCAGAAATCCGCCCATCGCGCAGTTTGACGTCAACGGTGACAGTGGACCCGCACAACGGAGACCTTTTCTTGACGCTCGCGTCAGGGTGATCCAGCCGGTCCAAATGCGGAATATCCGAAGCAAGCGCCAGAATGCGGCCGGAATAGAGCTTGATTAGATCGTTCTCGCCGGACATGGCTTTCCCTCATTGTCTGTTCCCCATACATAGTGGCCAGCCCTCGGGATGCAAAAGGTTTTTGTCATGTCTGAAACACCCGTCTTTGATCCGTCCAACCTGAAATACAACGAATCCGGTCTGATCCCCGCCATCGCTCAGGATGAGCAGACAGGCGACGTTCTGATGATGGCATGGATGAACGCTGAAGCCATTCAGCGCACGCTGGATACACACCGCGTTACGTATTGGTCCAGATCCCGTCAGTCCTTCTGGGTCAAGGGTGAAACCTCGGGGAACATGCAGGAACTGGTGGATTTCCGGGTCGATTGCGATCGGGATTGCCTGTTGGTTCTTGTGCGCCAGACAGGACCGGCTTGTCATACCAACAGACGCAGTTGTTTTTACACTGCCGTAAGAGATGGCAACGAAGTCGAATTGATGGCACCGATGTCGTAGCGGCCGCTATAGCCCGACCATCGCTCGGATATCACCGGGGCTGGCCCCTTCTTCGCGGTATTTTGAGATCGCCCTGGCATCATCACGCTTGGCCAGCCGTTTGCCGGTATCATCCCGGATCAGGCGGTGATGGTGATAAATTGGCGTCGGAAGACCAAGCAGCGCTTGTAGCAGAACATGTATTCGGGTGGCTTCGAACAGGTCCTGTCCGCGAACAACATGCGTGACGCCCTGTGCCGCATCATCCAGAACGACGGAAAGGTGGTATGATGTTCCCATATCACGCCGGGACAGGACTACATCACCGATGCAGGTTTCCATCTCTTCCGGAGTGAACTCAATCACTCCGGTCTCGCCGTTTGGGCCTTCACCCAATTCCGCGAAACTCGCTACCGATGTCATCGGTCCACCTGGTATCGTGCGGTCTTTGAAAAGGCTGGCGGCTTTTTGGGTTGCTGCCGAGATGTCCAGACGAAGCGGGATGTCTGTTGGCCGCCTGTTTCCGCCTGAACCTCGTTCTTTCAGAGTTCCACGACACGTTCCGGGGTAGATGATTCCATCCGGACCATGCAACGGCGCACCTTCTTGTGGGGCGCTGGCGGCAGCCAGAATGTCCCTGCGATTGCAGGTACAAGGGTAAAGCAGGCCCTGAACCCAAAGATCATCAAGCGCTTTTTCATAAATCGCCGAACGCGCGGATTGGCGCATGACTGGTTCAGGCCAATGCAGGCCCAGCCATCTCAGGTCCTCATAAATCTGGTCTTCCCATATCAGCCGCGATCTGGAACGGTCGATATCTTCAATGCGCAGAAGAAACTCTCCGCCTTCGGCAATGGCCGTTTCGCTGGCAAGCAAGGCAGAGTAAGCGTGCCCCAGATGTAACGGACCTGTGGGTGACGGGGCAAACCGGGTTACAAAAGTCACGTCTTTTCTACAACATACACTTCGGACTTCAGGTCCAGGCCGGGCAGGTGCGGACCGTATTCGCGGAACAATAGGCGCGCCGCGCCCATATCCAGCCAGTCATTCAATCGAACGGTGTAAGTATGATCCGCAAGCGCATGATCGTTAAAAGAAAATGCAAGCAACCCGCCTTTGGGAAGCGCATGCATCAGCATATCCAATGTCTCGGGCGGGGCTGCGCCGATGCCGATCACGCCTATCGCTGTGATTGCCTTGTACTCACCAGCCGTCAAAGGTTTTGAGTTTGTGATGTCGAAGGTCTTCAGGTTGCGATAAACCCCTTTGGCCTTGGCCCCTTCAAGCATCTGCGGTGTTGGGTCAGCACCGTCGACGATCTGAAAACCGGCATCCCTTAATGCGACGCCGGACAGGCCTGTGCCGCACCCGTAATCAAGAATTGGTGTCTGTGCCTCGGGCATTTTGGACCATAGCGCCTCGGCAACACGTCCCGGCGTGGCATAACCATTGGCGCCAACCTCGTCATCGTAGGACGGGGCCCATTTCTGATAATGTGCCCGTGTTTCCTGCGGGCTATCCAGATCGTAAGTGTCTTTGAGGTATTTGTCGCTCATACCGGTATGTTAGGCCCGGTTTGCCCGGCGCGTCCAGTCACCAATGCGCAAGCCAGTTCTTCCATTCGGTTTTGGCTCGGTCAGTGTAGGCTTTGTAACGGTCCTTTCGCCCGCGCCGTCCGCCTTTAAGGCCGTCAACTGGGCGAAACAGGCCGAAATTTACGTTCATCGGCTGGAAAGTCCTGGCCTCGGCCCCTCCGGTGATGTGATGGATCAGGGCACCCATGGCACTGTCCTGCGGCACTTCAGGTTTCGAAAGACCCATGATTTCAGCGGCGGCCAAACGACCGGCCAACAGACCCATCGCCGCGCTTTCGACATAGCCTTCAACACCCGTGATCTGGCCAGCAAATCGGATATTTGGTTTGGATTTCAGTCGCATCTGCGAATCCAGCAATGTCGGAGAGTTGATAAAGGTATTTCTGTGAATGCCACCCAAACGCGCGAAGCTGGCGTTCTCCAGCCCAGGGATCATGCGAAACACCTCGGTCTGGGCCCCGTATTTCATTTTGGTCTGGAAGCCGACGATGTTGAACAGCGTTCCCAGCGCGTTGTCGCGGCGCAACTGAACCACCGCATGGGGTTTGACGTCCGGTTGATGCGGGTTCGTCAGGCCAACTGGCTTCATGGGCCCGTGCCGCAAGGTTTCACGACCGCGTTCCGACATGACCTCGATCGGCAGGCAGCCATCAAAATAGCCTGCGGTTTCACCTTCGTGAAACTCGGTTTTGTCCGCAGCCAGCAACGCGTCGATGAACGCCTCATACTGATCGCGATCCATGGGGCAGTTCAGGTAGGCCGTTCGTTCTTCTTCGGTTTCGCCCTTGTCATAGCGCGACTGCATCCAGGCCCGACTCATATCGATGCTGTCGGCGTACACGATCGGTGCGATGGCATCGAAAAAGGCCAGCGACTCGGCTCCGGTCTCTGTGCGGATGGCTTCACCCAAATTTGGCGATGTCAGCGGCCCGGTCGCAAAGATCCATTGTCCGTCATCGGGCAGGGCGGTGATTTCCTCTCCAGTGATCTCGATACGAGGGTGCGCCTGCAATTTGGCGGTGACTGCCTCGGCAAACGGATCGCGGTCAACCGCCAGTGCGCCACCGGCGGGCAACCGATACGCATCGGCGGTTGTCATGATCAACCCGTTTGCGGCGCGCATTTCCCAGTGCAGCAGACCGACGGCGTTCTGTTCATCATCATCCGACCGGAAAGAGTTCGAACAAACCATCTCGGCCAGATTGCCGGTCTGATGCGCAAATGTGCCCACCTTGGGTCGCATTTCGTGAATCACGACATCCACGCCAAGCTCCGCGGCCTGCCAGGCCGCCTCGGACCCGGCCATGCCGCCGCCCACGATATGCAGTTTCTGTGTCATAAGCTGCCACATAGGGCAGAGTGCTGACCGACGCAACAGAACTACGCGCGTCGTATAATGTGCGGATTGAGAAGGGGATCTTGGGGTCGCCGCTGCGGGAATGTCTACGCCGGTGAGAGAGACCAGCTCGGAGGGACCTTCCGCCCACGGCGACCCAAAAGTATCGTTGAGGCCTTAGCCTCGACCCAGCTTTGCCACAGTGTCGCCCTTTTGAAAAGTGCAAAAATACGGACAGTGAGGAAAAAAATGTAAAACAATTGCCTCATTGGTGCCAATTTGGCGGCCGTTTTTCGATAAAAGCCGAGATTCCTTCCTCGGTATCCCGATGCAGCATGTTTTCCGCCATTACGTCGCCGGCATAGGAATAGGCCTGTTGGATTGGCATTTCGAGTTGCTGGTAAAACGCCTCTTTCCCAATTTTTACAGCGGTTCCGAGTTTGGTCGCCAAGTGTTCGGCCAAAGACATCGTTTCATGTTCCAACAACATTTCCGGCACTGCCCGATTCACAAGCCCCAACTCAGCTGCCCTTTCGGAAGAAATGAAGTCGCCGGTGGTCAGCATCTCGAATGCATGCTTGCGCGGGATGTTCCGGCTAAGCGCAACCATCGGCGTTGAACAGAAAAGCCCGATGTTTACCCCATTGACGCCAAACCGAGTGCCTTCGGCCGCTATCGCCAGATCGCAAGTCGCGACAAGCTGGCAGCCCGCGGCGGTCGCGATGCCATGTACCTGCGCGATGACGGGCTGGGGCAGAGACTGGATGGACATCATCATTCGGGCACACCGCGCGAACAAGTCCTGAAAATACCCCCGCCCACGGTCCGGAGCCTGGCGACCGGCGGTCATCTGCTTCAGGTCGTGTCCTGCGCAAAATGCCTTCCCGGCACCGGAAAGGATCACTGCGCGGATCGAGGCATCGGATTTCAGTGCGTCAAGCTCGGCCTGCAGCGCCGCCAGCATTTCGTCGCTCAGGGCATTCAGGCGTTCGGGCGCGTTCATTTTCAGATGTGCGATTGCGCCGGTGTCGTTACGTTCCAGAATTGCCATCTTGCCCTCCTGCTGGCTGTGCGCCAACTCTAGGGCGACAAGGCGAGGAGTGGAAGTATGTCGTTGGCGCTGAACAAAAAAGAACTGTCTGATTATCTGGCGCAGGTCTTTCCGCAGGTTCGCGAGGATTTCATGGTCGAGGAATTGTCTGACGACTCGGTCAAAATGCGCCTGATTGTTGCTGACCGGCACCTTCGGCCCGGCGGTACTATTTCGGGCCCTTCCATCTTTGCGCTCGCCGATGTCAGTGTCTACGCGATGGTTCTGGCCAGAAAAGGGCGGCAGGCCTTGGCGGTTACGACCAGCGCTTCAATGGATTTCCTGCGCAAACCCGATGGCGGCGCGGACATGATTGCACATTGTAGTTTGCTGAAACTGGGGCGGACATTGGCTGTCGGTGATGTTCTGATGTTTTCAGAAGGCTCGGACAAACCCGTCGCGCGGGCCAGCATGACATACTCTCTTCCGCCGGAAGGATCGGCTGCGGCCGCTTTTGGATAAAAAAGGCCGGGGGCATGCCCCGGCCAGGGAAGAGGTCCCAATAATGGGACTGGGGATCTCTAGTTCATCCAGAAATAGCGTTTGGTTTCGCGATAGGCCTGATGCCGGGTCAAACCGACATCCTGCAGCAATTTATCGTCCAGCTTTCCAAGATTGACGCGGCTGCGGCGGCGTTGTTCCCATTTGGTGACCGTCGCAGCAAACCGCACTGCCAGCGCGGCGATCAGCGGCAGCCGGGGGCTGTCGGTCAGCAGCATAAGGGCGGGGTTGTGCATTGCGCGTGTCATGTCATGGTTCCTTTCAAATTGTATTGACACAAAGCGTAAATGTTCGGTACATGCGCTTGATACATTCAGGATTGTGTCAAAATCAAAGGAAGAATTGTAATGGATACAATTTGGCCAGAGTCATTGCCGAAATCCAAAGGTCCCAAGTATACATTGGTGGCCGACACAATCCGAAAAGCCATTGATAACAATATTCTGGAAGTTGGTGCGAAACTACCTCCGGTCCGCGAGCTTGCGTATCGACTGCAGATCACGCCCGGCACTGTTGCACGCGCTTATACGATTCTGACGGACGAGGGCTTGCTACACGCCGAGGTCGGGCGTGGTACATTTGTAGCCCCGCCACAATCGCCCATTCTGGACGATGTCTGGGCTAGGCAGCTGCATTTGCGGGATGACAAGTACAACGCAAATGTAAGTCTGTTCAGCCCGCGCCTGGCCGATGCAGGGCAGGTGGCTTTGATCCGGGAATGCCTACAGAAGGTGGCTCAGTCCGATCCCGGCCTTTTCCTGAACTACCCAACGCGTGACGCGTACAAGCCGATGCGTCAGGCGGTGGTCGACTGGCTTTCAGATCTTCCGCTGGGCGCATTGACCCATGATGATATTGTACTGACACACGGCGGACAGAACGGGCTGTGCCTGGTGTTTCAGACTATCTTGCGTGGCCCCAAGCCGGTCGTTCTGGTCGAAGACTTGTCTTACGCCGGGTTCCGCCGGGCCGGAGAGTTGATGCGCGCGCAAGTTGTCGGCGTCAAAATGGACCGGTGGGGAATTGATCCGGACGCGATGGAGCATGTTTTGCGCCAGACCCCGGCGCAGGCTGTCTGCGTCTCGCCCGAAGTACAAAATCCGACCGGGTCACACACGCCACTGGAACGCCGAAAAGAGATTGTCGAGGTCGCCCGCCGCTATGACGTTCAGATTATCGAGGACGATTGTTATCGCATGGGGGACGCCCGCGAGCCAAGCTATCGCGCGTTGGCGCCCGAAAGGGGATGGCACGTTTCTTCGATCTCGAAAATTCTGACACCGGCTCTGCGGGTCGGGTTCGCCATCGCACCAAGGGAGCGTAGCGTGGATCTGCGCCGTTCGGCAGAATACGGATATTTTGGCCTGGCACAGCCTTTGGCCGAACTGACGCGTCTGTTGCTGTCAGATCCCCGGACCCGAAAGGTGACGCAGGATGTGCGCAAGCGGATGGGGGAATATGTGCGCGTTGCGGTAAACGCACTGGGCGGCTTCGATTTGAACTGGGCACCGGACGTGCCGTTTGTCTGGCTGAACCTTCCATCGGGGTGGCGGGCCGCAGCCTTCAGCCGCGCGGCAGAGCGTGAAGGAATTCAGCTGCGCTCGGCAGATGAGTTCGCACTGCGCGATGGTCGCGCCCCGAACGCGGTACGCATTGCCATGAACGGGCATGTGTCCCTTGAACGATTTGAAGATGCGATGCACCGCTTACGGGCTCTGCTAGACAACCCACCCGAACAAATCAGTGTCTGATTGCTAAGGCAGAGGCGATGGGTCCCCGAAGAATCCGGCCAAATGCGCAATTTTTTCTTGTGCATCCAGATGAACAAAATCATGTCCCGCAACCATGACCGAGCCATCGGGCGCCACCATGTGCCACGTAAAATGGACCACGTCATGATGTGATGTCGGGCTGCTGGTAATGTCGACGCGGCCATTCGCATCCTTCAGGACATTCCCAATATGCGCGCACAATTCCTTTCGGCCCGAAACATCAGCGGTTGGATCTACATATCTACCATTTTCCGCGAAGCACTGCGTCAGCAATTCAAGGCGCTTATTCGCATCAGTTTCCTGCCAGGCAGCTCCATACTTGGCTATTGTCCGGGTCAGTTCCTTCATGTGACTTCTCCGCATCCAAAAGGCATGACATACCTGTGACTATATCAGTGTGATGAGTGATGGCCATTTTGGAACAAGTTTTTTGGGGTAAAATAATACCTATTTTTTAACCTGCTGTAATTACTTAATTAAATCACGCTTGCACGTATTGACCGTTGATTGCAGTAGGTCTAAACCCCATCCATCGAATTCGGGCCGCTCCGCCAGGGGCGGTCTTTCACATCAAACAGGACTATCCTGCCATGAAAACCTTTTCTGCAACACCTGCAGACATCGACAAGAAATGGATCCTGATCGACGCCGAGGGCGTTGTTCTGGGCCGTCTTGCCTCGATCGTCGCCATGCGTCTGCGTGGCAAGCACAAAGCGTCGTTCACCCCGAACATGGACATGGGCGACAATGTCATCGTAATCAACGCTGACAAAATCCAGATGACCGGCAAGAAGCGCGAAGAGAACTTCTACTGGCATACTGGCCACCCGGGCGGCATCAAATCGCGCACCAAGCAGCAGATCCTCGAGGGTGCACACCCCGAGCGCGTCGTGACCCAGGCGGTCAAGCGCATGCTGCCGGGCAACCGTCTGGCGCGCCAGCAGATGACCAACCTGCGCGTTTACGCCGGTGCCGAGCACCCGCACGAAGCCCAGGCCCCCGAAGTTCTGGACGTTAAGTCCATGAACAAGAAAAACACCCGGAGCTAATGACCGATGGCTGATCAGATCAATACTCTCGAAGAGCTGAGCGCCGTCGCAGGCGTTGAAACCGTGGCCGAAGAAGTCATCGTGCGTGAACCCGTGCGTGACGAACTGGGTCGCTCTTATGCAACCGGCAAGCGTAAAGACGCTGTTGCCCGCGTTTGGATCAAGCCGGGTTCCGGCAAGGTTACCGTGAACGGCAAGGATCAGGACGTCTACTTTGCACGTCCCGTTCTGCAGCTGATCCTGCGCCAGCCGTTCCAGGTTGCCGGCGTGGAAGGTGAGTTCGACGTTGTCGCAACCGTCAAAGGCGGTGGCCTGACCGGTCAGGCCGGTGCGGTCAAGCACGGCATCTCGAAAGCACTGCAGCTGTACGATCCCAGCCTGCGCGGCGCCCTGAAAGCCGCTGGCTTCCTGACCCGCGACAGCCGCGTTGTGGAACGTAAGAAGTTCGGTAAGCGCAAGGCACGCCGTTCGTTCCAGTTCTCGAAGCGTTAATAAGCTACAGAGATTCAGAATTCAGACGGTCGCAAGAAATTGCGACCGTTTTTTTGTTCAGGCGATTGCGCCAGTTGCAGGTGATAAACCGCTGGTTTCGTCTGAACGCAGGTTAATGTTCAGCTTTGCTTTGTTGTACCGCCGCTTCGGCGAGGCCCATGAACCTTTGCCTAATCTGATCAAGTTTGCGCTTGTTCATACGGCGCGACCAGCGGCGTATGGGTATCATCTGCTTGCTGCCAAAACTGTCGATCCATACCCACCGCCCGGACCCGTCAGAGTACGACTGATAGACAATATTTCCAGCATTCTTGTTGCTGATAAGGACCTGTTCTTCGACCAACATGTCAAAGTGTTTGTTCAGTGAATCCAGATGTTCCTGCGTTAGACGCCCGCTTTGGGCCAGCTCCTTTAGGCTGGGTGACAATTGGCCGTCCGGTTCCGAGATGCGCTCGTACATCAGCGCAAGACCCAGATTGGTTTGGATCACGCCGCGGACTTCACAGACCGGAATAGGTTCGTCTCGGTTCTGATAGCGAACCATCAGGTCAAAGGACTCATGAAATTCGCGCAAGAACCCTTTGAACACCGTAGACCGGCGAAAAAGACGGTCGAACAAGGTGTCCGTCACCAGGTTGGCGTTTTCGTCCTGGGTATGCGGTTGCGGAATTTTCAGAAGCGTGTCCGGCGAGTCAGGGTGTTGATAAACAAACTGACGGTTTCCCTGCGCTATGACTTCGCAGTTTTGCAGGTTCAGCCGATTTTCGATTCGAGATGTAGCCATACCGCCAGATAATAACAGTTTCGTGACAGCGCAAGCTTAGCGGGTGCCGAGATCAGCGCCATGCACCCAATATGCAAGACCCGCCCAAGCGGGCGGGTCGTAGTTGCTGAATTCAGGTAAGGAGTTTCCCTGAGCTATTCCTCATAGACCAGTTTCCAGGCTCCGTCTTCAACCACGTTGACATAGACTGAATCGGCGCCCTGATGATCTTCGGGACCGAATGACATGTGATTCCCGATCAACTCGTCCTGATAGTCCAACGTTTCCATCGCGGCGATGAAGCTGTCGTGCGTCAGATCAGGGCCTGCGGCTTCAAGCGCCATGACCATCATTTCCGCCGCTGAATACCCCAGCATCGCAAAGCCCACCGGGTCTTCGCCGGTAGCCGCTTTGTATTCTTCAATGAAGGCTGCGGGCGCAGGTTCATCTGCCCGCGCCCACAAGTCCTGCCAGGAGGCTGCGGCGTAAAAGCCTTCGGTCACGCCGCCGGGCACCTGGGCGACCACGGTCAGGAAGCTGGCCGAGGTGCCGAGGAATTTCATATCCTCAAGGCCCATCTTCTTGGCAGTGCCCACAACGGTTATCGCCTGCCTTACCCCAAGCGCTATCGTCACGATATCGCATCCTTCATCCCGCAATTTGCTGAGCGAGCCGACGAAATCCGTCTCATCCGGCTTGTGCGTGGTCTCGGCGACAAAGCTGATGCCTGCTTCTTCGGCACCTGCCTTCGTTCCTTCAAGGATTTCTTCCCCGAAGTCTGTCGGCAGATACATGCTGCACACCGCCTGAGACCCGAACTGACCGGCCAGATACTTCACACCAACACGGCTTTGATCGAAGTAGGTCGAGAAGGACGTGAATTTGTTGCGCATTGGCTCCTGCAACATCTGACGCGCGGCTGTCAGAGGGGCAACGTTGGGAATCCCTTTTGGATCCAACAGCTTGAATCCCGCCAAGTTCATTGGCGTTCCCAGCGATTGCAGCATGGCAAAAACCTTGTCGCGATTCAGCAGCTTGTTATAGCCCTGCATGGCGCGTGGCATCTGATAACCGTTGTCTTCGACGACAAAGCGGATGGTCCGGCCATGAACGCCACCTTCGGCGTTCACTCGGTCAAAGACCACATTTGCGCCCTTCGTGGCAGGAACACCAACTGCAGCGAAGATCCCGCTCAGATCATTGACCGAACCGATGACGATTTCGCTATCTGTGACGCCCTGCGTTTCGGCCATCGCCAGATTCGGCGAAACCGACAGGGCGGCGAATGCTGCCAGTCCTTTCATCACGTTCTTCATATTCATCCTCCCTTTGGCGTACACCATGCCTATTCGTACATATTTTCAATGAGATGTGTGTACTTCTTTTCAACTAAACTCCGTTTGAGCTTCATGGTGGCGGTCAGTTCGTCGTCATCGGCGGTCAGCAGAACGTCGATAAGGCGAAAGTCCTTGATCTGCTCAACGCGGGCAAAGTCGTCGTTGACCGACGATACTTCAGCGCCAATCAAATCCCTTATTTCGGGGGCTGCACACAGGGACGCAAAGCTTGAAAACGGGATTTTCCGGCCTTGCGCGTATTTTTCTACGTTTTCCTGATCAATCATGATCAGGGCGGTCAGATACTTGCGCTGATCCCCGATGATGACCGCGTCCGAAATGTAGTGGCTGAACTTCAGACGGCTTTCAATTTCGGCCGGAGTAACGTTCTTGCCGCCAGCAGTGATTATGATGTCTTTCAGGCGTCCCGTGATGGACACAAAGCCATCTTCGTCGATGCGGCCCATATCGCCTGTCTTAAGCCAGCCGTCGGCCGTAAATGTCTCGGCCGTTTTTGCGTTGTTGCGCCAGTAACCCTGGAAGATGTTTAACCCCTTGATCTGAATTTCGCCTTCGTCCGAAATCCGGATGTCATTGTTTGCTACGGCCTTGCCAATTGAACCGATCTTGTTGTCTGTCAGCGTGTTGATGGACGCCAGCCCGGCTGTTTCCGTCATGCCGAACCCTTCGATCAACGGCACGCCGATGGCCCAGTACCATTTCAGCAGCTCTTGCGAGATCGGCGCTGCCCCTGTGCCACCGCGTCGAATTCGATCCAGCCCCAGCATACGCCTGAGATTTCGCAACACCAGCCTGTCCCACAGCCAAAAGCGCGCGGAAATGCCCATCGGAACAGGCCTGCCGGAAAGCAGGTATTCAGCGCGGCGGTAGCCGGCCTTCAGGGCCATTCCATAGGCTGCGCGTCCTATCGGCGTAGCCTCCTGCGCCATGATCTGAACGTGTGAGAAGATTTTCTCCCATACCCGCGGAACCGCCGTGAAGGTTGTGGGTGAAACTTCCTGCAGGTTGGCAAAAACCGTCTCCGGGCTTTCCGCGAAGTTCACCGTGCACTTCGCGGCCAGAGGGAAGAATACCGATACATCCCGCTCCAGAATGTGACACAGAGGCAGGAAACAAAGCTGTTCGTCACTGGCCATGGTCGGCATGGAGTGCGCTCCGGCTTCGATGGCGGCCAGAATGTTCTCGTGACTCAGCATTGCGCCTTTCGGCATTCCGGTGGTGCCGGACGTGTAGACCAGCAATGCCGTATCCGGAGGAGAGGCTTTGGCAATTTCTGCCGAAAACCGATCCGGTTCTTCTGCAGCGGCCTGTCTCCCGATCTCATACAGGTCATCGACCATCAGGCAATGTGGATGATCCAGATCGTGCAGGCCTTCGTCCTCAAGGATGATGACCTTCAGAAGACCGGGAACGTCGCCTTGTATCTCGAGATACTTGTCCAGATGCTCTTCGTTTTCAACAATCAGAAACCGGCTGCCGCTGTCATTTATCAAATAGTTCAACTGCTTGGCCGATTCAGTTGTATAAACCCCCGAGGCGATGCCACCGACGGCCTGAATGCCCATGTCGAACCAGGCCCATTCTTTGCGGTTCTCGGAAAGGATTGAAACGACCTCGCCCCGTTGCAGGCCAAGTTTCCGCAGTCCAAGCCCGATCCATTCGGCATGTTTCCAGTAGTCATTCCACGAGTAGGACTTCCAGATGCCATAATCCTTTTCGCGGTGCGCCGTCCGGCTGCCCAGTTCCAAACAGCGTTTTCGGAACAACTGACCGATGGTGATGCAACCATCCACGCAAACCGGGCGCTGACCTGGCATTGCATTGTACTGAACACCGTTGATCGTCGTCTGAGGGGGCAGGGGGCTGATATTCATCCGCCTACCTCCACGTCTTTCTGCGCTTCCAACGGCGGTTTTCGCGCGCACCGTCCTCTTGCACGCCCAGATAGAAGTTCCGGACATCGTCGGATTTCATCAGATCGCCGGAAGGCCCGTCCATGACGATGCGGCCGACTTCCATCACATATCCATAATGTGCCAGTTCCAGCGCTGCGTTTGCGTTCTGTTCAACCAGCATCATCGTCATGTTCTGTTCTTCGTTCAGACGTTTCAGGATGCCAAAAATCTCCTGCACCAAAATGGGTGATAGCCCCAACGACGGCTCATCCAGCAGCATGATCTTCGGGTTCGCCATCAGCCCGCGCCCGATTGCCAGCATTTGCTGTTGCCCCCCCGACAGCGTCCCGGCCTCCTGATGCCGCCTTTCTTTCAGGATCGGGAAATAGGAAAAAACCAGTTCCCGGTCCTGCTCGACACGTGTTGTGTCGGTCGAAGTATAGGCTCCAAGGCTTAGGTTCTCATCCACTGTCAGCAACGGAAAAACTTCGCGCCCTTCAGGGACGTGCACAATTCCTTTCCGAACGACGATGTGCGGCTCGGCCCCCTGAATGTCGTGACCTTCAAAGGTGATCTGCCCCTTTTCCGGGTCCATTACACCCGAAATGGTTTTCATCAGGGTCGTCTTGCCAGCACCATTCGCGCCCAGGATGGAAACGATCTGGCCCTCGTGTACCTCCAAAGATACACCGCGTATGGCCATGATCGGGCCATAGAAGCTTTCGACATTGCGGATGGTCAGGATCGGTTCTCTCATGAAGCCTTTCCCAGGTACGCTTCGATAACGGCCGGATGCGACTGAACTTCTGCCGGTGTTCCCAGGGCCAGCCGGGCACCGTCCGCCATGGCCAGAACCCGATCCGACACGCCGGACACCAAACCCATATCATGTTCGACCATCAGCACAGTTATACCCATTTGCCGCCTGATATCGTCGATCCACCACCGCATGTCTGTTGTTTCTTCAACGGAAAGACCCGATGCCGGCTCGTCCAGCATCAAAAGGCCGGGTTCGGTGGCCAATGCCCGCGCTACCTCGACGACTTTGCGGACACCGTAGGGCAGGCCCGATATCATCTTGTCGCGAAAGGCCTGCAGGTCGAGGAATTCAATGATCTCTTCAACCTTCTCACGGTTTTCAATCTCCTGTCTTTTTGCGGACGGTGTGAACAGAACCTGAGAAAGTAAATTAGCTTTACGATGCCGATGCCGCCCGACCAGCAGGTTTTGCAGGACCGTGGCATGCTCGAACAGCTCGATATTCTGGAATGTGCGCGCAACACCAAAACCGGCAACGCCAGAGGGTTTAACCCTCAGCAGATCATGTCCGTCGAATATGACGGATCCGGAAACTGGATCATAAAACCGGGATATCAAGTTGAAAACGGTAGATTTTCCCGCACCATTTGGACCAACGATTGCGAAAACCTCACCCTTTTCAACTGAAAACGACAAGTCATTTACGGCCGTCAGTCCGCCAAACTTGAGGGTGACGTTTTCGAAGTTCAGAAAACTCATCTCAGACGCTCCGTTCTGAGATAGGATTTCTGCCTTTTGAACATATCTCTTCGGTAGAAGGGAAACAGCTCAAACCATGTGCGTATTTTCAGCCAGCGGCCGTAAATGCCCATCGGCTCAAATAGAATGAACCCGATCAGGATCATCCCGAAAATACCAAACTCCAGTCCCGGAATGGCAACCGTGTTCCCGCCGATCAAGGTCCCGACGTATTCCTTTGAAATGGAAAGGAACTGCGGCAGGAAACCAATGACGATCGCGCCCAGAAAGGCACCATGGATTGATCCAAGCCCGCCGATCACGATCATCATCAGCAACTGAATCGAAATCAGGACACTGAAAGTCTCGTTATTAAATGCGCCGGCAAACATGCCCATCAGCGCGCCAGCCCAGCCCGTGACCATGCAGGACAAGGCGAACGAGATCATTTTGGTTCGGGCGATATCCACGCCCATGGCCTGTGCGGATACCTCGGAATCCCGCACGGCGATAAAACTGCGCCCCAAAGGAGTGCGCAGAAGGTTGATATAGCCCAATGTGACAACAACCGAAATTGACAGAACCAGCCAGTAGAACCAGGACGGCGTTGCCCAGCGATCCACCGGATGCCCGAAAATCTCGACCCCGCCCAAATACTTACCCGAGACACCTCCGGTAACGGGTTCGGCCAGCACTATTATGTCGTCCATGAGAATAGACAAAGCCATCGTGAAGATCGCCAGGTAAATCCCATGCAACCGCAGGGCAGGGATGGCAACAGTTACTCCGGCGATGCCGGTCAAAACCCCGGCCAATGGAAACGCGACCATAAACGGAATTCCAGCCTCGATCAGAATGACATTGGCGTAACATCCAACGGCCAGAAAGGCAGCGTGACCCAGACTGACCTGTCCGGTGTGGCCGGTCAGCAGCATCAATCCCAGTCCTGCGACCGCCCAGATCAGAACGTTTGTCAGTTCACCAAGATAGAAATCGTCCAGCCACCAGGGTGCGGCGGCGGCTATGGCAAGCAAGGCCAGGTACATTCCCAACTGGTACCCGTCCTTCCACGGTCTGATGTCCTGCAAGTAACTTGTTTTGAAAACAACCCGCATGATCAGACCTTCTTGATACGTACTTGGCTGAACAATCCGTTGGGTCGGAAAACCAGCACGGCCAGAAGCAAGGCGTAAGGGGCGATCTGGCTGTAACCCGCCGCGATGTAACGGCTTGCAAACGGTTCGATGACCCCAACAATCAACCCACCCGCCAAAGCGCCGGGCAAGCTTCCGAAGCCGCCGATAACGGCAGCCGCGAAGGCCTTGATACCAAGCAGTCCTGTTGTCGGGTCGACCGACCCCTTGGCGGCGAACATAACACCCGCAATAGCTGCGACAACACCTGCCAGTGCCCATACAAAGCCCTGAACGCGCCGCACCGGGATGCCCATGTAATAAGCCGCCAGTTGGTTCTGCGAAGCCCCCTGCATCGCCAGTCCGAGCTTTGTTCTGCTGAAAAACGCGTAAAGACCCCAGGTCAGAACAAAAGTGACGCCAATGACGGCCACGTCTTCCATCCCCAGAACCAGTCCGCCGAACCGGACCTCCTTGCCCGCCAAAGGGTTTTGCAGAGTTTGCGGCTCGTGCCCCCAGATCAAACCGGCGGCGAACCGGATGACAAAGCCCAGAGCAATTGTCAGGATTACAACAGCAGTCTGACTTTCGCCAAACAGGCGTCGGATAATCAGACGCTCGAGCAGATAGCCCAAAGCGCCCATCACCGTGAAGGAAATTGGCAGAGCAAGCCAGAAAGGCAGTCCCATATATTCGGTATTCGTCAGGCCGATGGTCACGAACGCCCCAAGCATCATGAAATCGCCCTGTGCGAAATTCACGGCCTCTGTTGCTTTGTAGATCAGCACAAAGCCAAGCGCGATCAGACCGTAGACACATCCGTTTGCCAACCCGCTGACCAGCAACTGCGCGTTGTCCAAAATCACCTCCCACGTCCGGTATGTCCGGAATCATTGGTGCCCGGTCGTTCAAAGGACGCCGCGGCTTGAGAATACTATGGCGCGATAATCACCGTTTCGTCACTCTTTTTTCGCGGCATTAGTAGGTTGACGGCAAAATTTCCCGAGATAAGCCTTTCTGAAATTTCATTTTTCCAGCGCTCATTCTCCGCAGAGGGCCTTGGGAAAATGGGAACAAGTGCATTGTTGGATAATGCAAGACGGGGGCCGGTCCGGAAACCGACCCCATCAGATTTATTGCTGCGTGAACAGCTGCTGCAGTTCCTGAATTTTCAAAGCAATCGTTTCCGGCGAAGCCTTGATTTCATCCAGAATCTTGATCGTCTGTGTCTTGACGTCTTGAGTCAGAGTGCTTTCTTGAACCGCTGCAACCATCTTGTCATAGTCAAAGTTCTGCAGGGTCAATGCGCCTTCTTCGATCCAGGACGAAAGCAACTCTTGGCCTTCGCTGCTCAGCGATGCGACCTGCTCGCCGGCCTGATCGGCCAGGTCTGTTGCGGTCTGTCCGGCCTGCTCGGCAAGCTCTGCCGCCTGATCCGAGATGGATGAGGCGGCTTCACTGGCCTGCTCCGTTGCGTTTTGCAGCGCTTCGCTGGCGGCATCCTGCACGGCGGATGCAGCTTCGCTGGCCGCGTCGGCTGCATCCTCGGCGGCCGATTGCAACTGTTCTGCCGGTGTCGGCTCGGGTTGGTTCAGGATGTAATAGGCGCCTGCGCCAATGGCGGCGATGGCGATTCCGATAATTAAAGTGCGCGACATGAGTGTCTCCTTCAATTCTACTCGGTCGAGATGGGTCAAATCTACCCTTGGGCAAAGGGGGAAATCTCTGGATTTCTTTGCAAATTCGGATCTTGGGCCACTGCACGCTGATCCGACCGTGCAACAGCGGCAAGAATGTGCCGCCGCACTGTTATTAGGCGTTGCTTCTTTGAAATAGACCGATCCGGTGATTGACGTCGGGCTGTTTAGAAAGAAACACTCTCATGTTTTTCAGGCAATGATTTTGTCTTCTTTCAACCGCGTACAGGCGAATGTTAACGCGACAAAAGCCACAACACGCCGATGCACCAACCTCCTAAGTCGGCTCAAACAATACTTGTGGGGAGTATGGCGGAGAGACAGGCCGCCATTGCCCTGTCGCCTGTCGTCGAACCCCGTAAAAAGTATGACATGTAAACAACAGGTTAAGCCCTGATCGCTGTCAAAGCCTGTTGCGTCCAGCCGCCTGCAATGGCAAAGCCTTTGATGGGTAAGATGATGGGTAAGGAATTTACGATGCCGAAAATAGCGAAGGAACTGACCGCGATCGAAGTGAAGCGACTCGCGCACCCGGGGACCGGGCGGAATCACATGCAGGCCGTCGGGGGCGTCGCGGGCTTGATGCTGCAGCTTGCGCCCAGCGGGGCGAAGACTTGGATCTTGCGCGCGTCGGTCGCTGGCAAGCGCCGCGACATCGGTCTGGGCGGATACCCGGCCGTAACACTGGCGGACGCCCGCGACGCGGCCCGTCAGGCGCGATTGGCGATTGCCGGGGGCGCTGACCCCGTCGAAGATCGCAAAGCCGCCAGAGCGGCCGCCAGAAAGGCGCAGCGCAAAGGCCGCCGGTTCGCCGATGTCATGGAAGAATTTCTGGCCGAAAAGCTGCTGGAATTCGACAATGAAAAACACCGGAAACAGTGGCGCGCGACTTTGGACGCATACGCCCTGCCGGTTCTGGGTGATCTGCCGATCAGCGACATCGACGTGAACGACGTCAAGGCGATGCTGTCACCGATCTGGACGACCAAAACCGAAACGGCCAGCCGGTTGCGCGGCCGGGTCGAAATGGTTCTGGCCTATGCCACGGTCCACGGTTTCAGGGACGGCGACAACCCGGCCCGCTGGAAAGGCAATCTGGACGCGGTTCTGGCAAAACCGTCGAAGGTCGCGAAGGTCACGCACCACCCGGCGCTGCAGATCGCGGACGCCCCCGGCTGGTTCGCCGAAGTCAGCGCCAGATCCGGGACCGCGACCCGGGCGCTGGAATTCATGGCCCTGACCGCCGCCCGTTCTGGCGAAGTCCGGGGCATGGTCTGGGCCGAAGTCGATCTGGACGCGGCCGTCTGGACGATCCCGGCCGACCGGATGAAAGCCGGGCGCGAACATCGCGTGACCCTGACGCCCGCAGCAGTCGCGATCCTGCGCCGCATGGATCAGGGCGCCGACTTCGTCTTCCCGGCCGTCAGGGGCGGCCAGTTGTCCGACGCGGCCCTGTCCGCCTGCATGAAACGCGTACACGCCGCCAGCGGCCCGTTCGTCGATCGCCAAAGCGCCCGCCCGGCGGTCCCCCACGGCCTGCGGTCGACGTTCCGGGACTGGGCGGCCGAACAGGGGATCGATCAGGATCTGGCCGAAATCGCGCTGGCCCACACGGTCGGATCTGATGTCGAACGCGCATACCGCCGGACGGATATGATCGAACGCCGCCGGGCGGTCATGGTCGCGTGGGGTGAATTCCTGCGCGGCGAATCGAAACCGGGCAACGTGACCCGGTTGCAGGCTGGCTGACCGACTTCCCAACGCGTTGGGAAGCCCAGATCCGTAACGCTTCGAAGACCCGCCGCTGCGCGGGTCTTTTCGTGACAGGCGGATCTAAGCCACGGCGGCCGAACGATAATCTTTTTCGGAGTGCGTAAGATATTGATAAATATGAGTTAAACCGGTTGACTGCAGCGCAATCCCGGCCAACGATTAGGCCAGAAACCGCCAAATCTAGGGGGATTACGATATGGCAGAACCGAAAGGAAAATGGTGGACCGACCAGCAGGTCGCGGACCACTACGGGATCAACCGCGCAAGCGTCTGGAACTGGTCGCGGGGCAAACCCGGATTCCCGCAGCCGGTGAAACTGGGCGCGAACACCACGCGCTGGGACGGCGACGCGATCCGCGCCTATGACGAAAGTCTGGCCGCGTGAGCGAACGCCGGAAAGAATGGCCGGAAACCCGGATCGGCAATCAGATCCGATCGGCCAAAAAGCTTGGCTGCGGGATTCGTGTTCAATCGACGTCGGATTTCAAACTGGCCGAAAAGATCGCCCGGGACATGGGGGCCGACATCAAGATCCGTCTGGACCTGCCGCCCGGGAACGCACTATCCGAAAAGGATTGACCGACGCGGCCTGTCCGCGTCAGTCTGAACACTCAGCAACGAAGTTCGGAACGAAACACCCCCGACCAATGGCCGGGGGCGAATAGTAACCGGGCTGTTTCCAGCCACAACATCATGTGTCCACGTATGTTGTAGCCTGAAACGGTCCTATCGCAAAGGACTCGTTGCATGTCACCTAAAGATTCGCTTTCGGCCCCCGTAAACGAACTGGATTTCGATCCGAATACGAAACCGACCCCAGAACAGTTAAAGGCGTGGAACGCCCGGGCGCTGCCGGTCACGAAACAAGATTTCCTGTCGACGATCTTCGACCCGGAAGTCATCGGCAAAGGCGAAACCGGGACATTCACCACCGCCCGCGAATGGGAAGACAGCGACGGCGTCACGCAACTGTCGTTCACAACGCGCCCGTTCGAACCGAACATGCGGATCAAAAAGGCGACGCACTTCAACGCCGGGCTGTATCGGATCGAAGCGGTCGACGAAAAGGGCAAAATCAGCCGGGTCGTCGACAGCCTGAACGCGACGGTCGCGATCATCGTGGACGATGTCGGCGAAAAGGCGAAGGAACTGCCGGTCAAACCTAGCTGGGTGATCGAAACCAAACCCGGCAGCTTCCAACACGGCTACATTCTGGAAGAGCCGATCACGGATCTGGATGAACTGGACCAGTTCCTGTTCAATCTCGGGGTTTATGGTTTCACCGATCCCGGCACCACGAAATTGAATCAGGTTTTCCGCCTGCCGGGATCTTTACCCCCGGGCAAACTCTGGCCTGCGCGCCTGCGGGTCTGGCAGCCCGATAACATCTACACGCTGGAACAGATCAAAGAGCGGGCGAAGATCACCGAATATTATCACCGCGAAGTCAGCGGCGGATCTATCGAACCGCTGCCCGAAGGGACTGACGTCGCCTGTCCGCTGACCGACTGGGTCTTCGAACAGGACTGGCACATCGGCCCCGGCCGCCGGGGTTTTGAGCGGATCACCTGCCCGTGGTGCGACGAACATTCAGACGGCCGCACAGAGGCCGGATTCCATCCACCGACACCGCTGGAACCATGGGTCGGCTTTACGTGCTTCCACGGCCATTGCAGGGACAAGCGTCACGGCCGGGAATTCATCGACTGGGCCGTCGAACAGGGCGGCCCCAGGGTGGATGTCGTCTACGGCGTTAAGGCCGATCTGGCGGACGCTGACGGCCTGTTCGGGGATCTGGGCGACTGGGCGGCGCTGTACGACTGGCGCGACAGCCCGACCGAACCGACCCCAGCGGAAAAGACGATGACATCCAGCGACCCGATCGAAGACCAGATGTTCGGGCAGATCCATGTCCCGTGTGACGGGCAGGAAGTGCTAGACTACCCGTCGCTGCTCACGATCGACGACGGGGTTTATGTCCCCGACTATACGATGGTGAACGTGCGCCACATCATGCGGGTGAACCACATCCGGTTCGATATCGACATGGTTTCGAAAAAGCTGGTCTGGCGCGTGACCGATGAGAATCCGGACCTGCAGATCCTGAACGACGAAATCGGGGACGACGGGATCACGCTGCGGGAAACGCTGAAAGACAAGCTGTCCCACACATACCGGAAGTCGTTCCCCCGGGCTGGGGTGCAAACGATGATCAACGCCATGTCCCCCGGGGAATACAGCCCGGCGGTCGAATGGATGAACAGCCTGCCCAAATGGGACGGGGTCAAACGGCTGGAAGACATGATCGATCGACATCTGCCGTCCGAACATCCGGACGCAACCCGGCGGATCATGCGGTCGTTCATCCTGTCGGCCGTTCAGGCCGCCCACAACAACCGGAAACGGTCGAAGCCGATCGAAGTCACCCCGATCCTGATCGGCCGTCAGGGGACGTTTAAAACGACGTTTGTCCGTGAGATTGTCCCGGAAGAATTCGTCCGGACCGGGCTGGCGCTGAAAGTCGGCGCGAAGACCGGGAACGTCGACGATCTGATCAAGGTTACCGGCTGCTGGATCGGGGAATTCGGCGAACTTGCCACGACGTTCCGGCAGGCGGACATGGAACACCTGAAAAACTTCCTGTCCGACACGCACGACATCTACCGCAAGGCATACCGTGCGGACGAAGCCAAGATCGCCCGGACCACGATCTGGATCGCGACATCGAACGACCGACAGGTCTTGCACGATGTCACCGGGAACCGTCGGTTCGGGGCGATCCACCTGATCGGGGACGCGATCCCGTTCACGGCCGACGATCGCGCGCTGCTGTGGGCAGAGGCGCTGACCCGCTGGCAGGCGGGCGAAGCGTTCCACCTGTCACCGGAAGATCAGAAACTGATCGCCGACGGGGCCAACGCCGAAGCGACCGAAGAGGACGAAGTCGCGATCGCCATGCTGGCGCGCTGGGGCGACTTCGACGATTTCAGCAAACCACTGATCCACGATCCGAACGCCAACGACTGCCCGGTCAAAGTGGGCAAGTCGTGGGTGCCGATGTCGGTCCCGGAAATCGAAACGCTGTTGATCGAAGACCGGGGGCGGAAATTCGACGCGCCGTCCGGGAAGATCAAAAGGCAGATCCGGAACTGGCTGGAAGATCGCGGGGCGGTGAAAGGCGACTATCGCCACCCGACCGAACGGGCGAAAACCGGGCGCGGATATAAAAAGGTTCAGGGGTATCGGGTGCCGGGTGAGAATAGCAAACCGGCGGACAAACTGGCCGAAGGTTGGGAAGTAATAAAGGGTGGGAAAACGCCCGACGAAGACGACGATCAACAGGCCGAAGAAAGCTGATATGTGTGGCGACGTTTTTGCCCGGGGCGCATGGGCAAAACGTCGCCACCACACAAACACACCCACAATAACGCCCATAAACACGCCTATAATCTAACCCACGTTTTTATGTAGGTTTTTGGGGTGGCGACGAAAAACGTCGCCACGCAGAAAAACGTCGCCACGCTTATCGCCACACATTATCTAAGTTTTTCATATACTTAAGCATGTGTGGCGGCGTGGCGACGTTTATTTCTATTAAAAAGGATAGAATGACTAATAGGGGGTATATGGGGGTTAGATACACGTAAGAGTGGGCATTTATCAGCTAATAGGAAAACAGCCGAAAAACGTCGCCACCGTCGCCACACCCCCCGGGGCGCGTGTGTACTGCCCCCGGCACGAAGAGGTCGAAGCGCACCAGATCCACGGCTGCGAAGATCTTATCCGATCGGGGTCAGGGGGGTGCTGCCCGTCACCCCTTTCGGTGATTGTGTGACGCCTGAACACTGACCGCTTTTTACACGTCGATCATTGTCCTGATGTCGTTCATGGCGGCGCGTGGTGTGGTCGAAGGTTCGATGGTCGATCGATGACCGGGCTGCGAAGAAACTTCGCAGGGGATACCCCCGGCCATGGGTCAGGGTGCCGATCGATTGTCAAATGGATGGGGACAGGGTTGGGGGTAGTCTGAAAGTATAGCGACGGCCTCGTGACCCCGCCGATCCCTTCAAGTTTTTTCGAATGGTCTACAGACCAACTTTTGGCACAAAAATCGGCACAAAGACGAAATCACCCATTTCGGGCAAAATAGGCCAAAATAGCCGGTTTTAGGGGGTATGCGACCGATGGGAAGAAAATCTGCGAGTAACGAAACGGCCGGGAAAATTATCGCGATCGAAGCGGCGCGAAATCTGCCCGAACCGCCCGCGCATTTATCCGATATTGCGGCCGGTCACTGGCGGATCTTTATCCGAAGTCGACATCCCGGTGACTGGACCGTCGCGGATCTTCTGAGTTTGGCCGATCTTTGTGAATTGCGCGAACTGCGGGATCAGATGAAACGGCTGGCCGACGACGAACCCGTCGAAACAACGAATTCCGGCACAACAAAAGTTTCCGGCTATCTGGCGGCGTTCAATCTGTACGACGGCCGGTATCTGGCCCTGATCAAACACCTGAAACTGGGAACCCAGATGTCCCCGGCGACACTGACGAACCGCGCCGCGACGATCATCGACGCCAAGGCGACCGAAGAACAAGCGGAAGAATCCGGCGGCCTTTTGGCGACCTAGCGTTTCGAATACTGGTTCCGGCGGTTCGGCGTGACCCGCAGAACCTGATCGACCGGCCAGCCTGCCGCGTCGAACGCCCGGATCTTATCCGACCACCAGTCGCCGTCGATCCCGATGCTTTCGGCGCAGGCCCGCGCCCCCGACGATTTCAAATAGATCCGCGACCGGGCGATTTCGGCCTGCTGCAGCGGTCCACCCCCCGCGCGATTGAACCCAACCGCACAGCGCAAGTGTTCATAGAGTGACGCAGCCCATAACGCCGCTTCGTTGGTGAAAACTGTCACGTTTCGGTTCCCTCAGTTTACGAATCCGTTTCGGAGTACGTAATAATATCAATGGGTTATGGCTTGATTTTGACGTCGATTCGCCCAAAGATCAATGAAACCGCCGTTGAAACGCGCATCATGCGCAAGTGGGGAAAATCGATGCACCAAGTATCATTCGGAACCGCCCTGACACGTATCCGCCAGATCGCGGGCAGTTCCCACATCACCAGATCCAGATCATCCGAATTGAGCCGGGCCGAAGAGGCCGCCACGGTCGAAGACGACCGCCGCGTCGCCCGGAAACAGCGGATCCGCGTCGCCCGCGAATTCGAAACCGGCCTGACGAAATTCGACGAAGAGGTCGAAGCGACTTTCGCCGCGATCGACGACTTCGACGCCGCCGCCGAAATCCTCACAAGCAAGGCCCCGCCGCCAGAACCGCCGGACACGCCCGCAGCGGCCGCTGCAGCGCGCCTGCTGCGCGGCTGGCGTATCACCGGCCGTAAAGCCGAAGACGCCGCCAGAATCGTCGATTTGGCGGCCCTGCTGCGCGAATGCGCCGACCGGGGGCGGAAGTCGCTGGCGACGGCGTCCAAACGCCGGGATCAAAGCGATCTGAACCTGAAAGAAACCCGGTCACTTTTGGCCCTGCATAGCGAACTGGCAAAAGCCGGGTTCGATATCGATGCACCCGGACCGGCAGCGGCGCGCGAAGCATATCGCAAAGCCGCGAATGAGCGCCGCAGCACGAAAGGACGCCCAGAATGAACCCGTTCGAAAAGTCACCCGGGACCGCCGCTGGCGGGATCACGCTGAAAGACAGCAGCGGCAAAGAGTGGACCGGGCCGGCGGTTCCGCTTCCCTACATCGAAGCGATGATCGACAGCCGGGTCAAACGCGCGATCGCCAAGGTCCAGAAAACGCATCTGGACGGGATGAAAACGATCGCCAAAGCGACAGCCGAACGGTTCACCGCGATCGAAGAATGCCTAGGCCGCGACCTGACCGAAACCGAAGCCGATCTGCGTCAGGCCGCGCAGAACTTTCTAGAGGAATGAACCAATGAACGATTTCGTAAAATCGAAGTTCAACGACCCCCGCTTGCAAGACCCGGCCAAGCGCCGGACAGCCGAAGCGGCGCTGGAAAAACACCTGTGGGCGAAGGCGTATGATTCCGCCGTCGCCGAAGTCGACGATCTGGGCGAAACGCAGAAAGCCCTGCCCGGTATCGTGCAGCGGCTGGAACGGCTGGAAGCCCGCCCGGCAAAAGCCGACGTGACTTTGCACCAGCCACCCGAAAAGCCGAAGCCAGTGACCCAGCGGGTTCCGAAGACGATCGAAATCATCGCCGCCACGGTCGTCGCAGAGATCCTGCGCCGCCAGCGCCAGATCGATCCGGACGAAACGATCAAGGCCGCATTCCCGGGCGTCAAAAACAAGATGGTCCGCGACCAGACCCGGGCCTATCACAAGGCCGCGTCGTCGACGGCGACCACGGTCCAGTCTGGCTGGGCCGAAGAGATTTCGGCATCGATCACCGGGCAATTCTGGGCGGATCTGGAAAACGTCAGCGTCGCAGCGGCGCTGCTGTCCCGGGGCTTTGCCCGCCCGATCGAATTCGGGCTGTCCAAGGCGATTTCGTTCCCGTTCCGGGATCCCAGCAAAAAGATCCCGGCCGCGTGGGTCGCTGAAAACGCGACCATCCCGGTCGACGAAGGGTCGTTCCTGTCGGTCACGCTGAACCGCTACAAAAAGGCGGTCATCACGGTTCTGTCCGAAGAGTTGATCAGCGCGAACAGTGTCGTCAACGCGGTCGAACTGGTCGGCGACCTGATGCGACAGGATCTGTCCGAAGGCATCGACGGCGATCTGCTGGACAACACCGGCGGCGTCGCGGGCGTCCGCCCTGCCGGATTGCTGAACGGCGCACCGACGCAGGCGTCCGCAGGCGCGACGATCGACAATATCCTGACCGATCTGGCCTTCCTGCGCGCCGCGATGTCCGACATCCGGGCGCAGAACCCGGTCCTGATCCTGCATCCCGATCGGGTGGAGAACCTGCGCCATAAGGTTTCGGACGGCGTCTTTCCCTTCCGGGGCGACATCGACGGCGGGCTGATCGGCGGAATGCCCTATATCGCCAGCCGCAACGTGACCGACAGCGAAGTCGTCGCGATGGATGGAAACCGCGTTTTCATCGATCTGGGGACACCCGAAATCAAGGTCAGCGAACACGCGACGCTGGTCATGCTGAACGCCGACGGGATCGATCCGAAAATGGGATCCGCCCCGGATCAAGTCGACATCGCCGGTTCGGTGAAGGTCAGCGACGCCGCAGGCGTCACAGGCGGCCCGGCAGCGGTCAAAAGCATGTTGCAGCAGTATTCGGTCGGCTTGAGGTCCGTTCAGCCCCTGTCGTGGGGATCTGTGGGCGTGGCGACCGCTTACGTTAGCGGGGTCGCTTGGTGATTGGACAGTTCCCCATATCCGGGGGACTTTCGGGGCGGAATAGCGCCCCGTTGCCCCGGCAGGTTCACACCGAAATTCGAGACGGTTCCGGGGCGCTGATCGGTTTCGCCGAAACACTGCCGGGGCAGCACACAAACTGGCTTTTCGCCGCGACGGTCAAAGCGCCCCAGCGCGAACAGATCGCCGCCGAAGCCGATCGATTTATCAAGGGGGCCTGACATGGACCAGAACGACACACAGACGCAGCAGGACGAACAGCCACGGGCGAAATGGCCGTCTAGCAAGTGGCACCAAGGGCCGGACGTTCCGGGCTTCTCTGACAGCACCCCGCCGCAGTCGGAAGAGACAAAGGCGAAGTTCAAAAAGAGCCGATGGGATCGATGACCGAAAACACTTATCACCCGGTTCACATTGTCTGCCCGTTCGATCCCGGAACGGCGGAATTCGACGCCTTCGACGCGGCGATCACGACCCGGGCTGAACAACTGGTCGACAACAGTCAGGACGACGTCGTCGGGATCCTGAACGAATGGGAATCGCAGGGCGTCGCCTTCACTGACGGCGACGCCATAGTCAGCCACGCGGTCGCCGAACTGCAGAACCGGCAAACGCGGGAATTGCAGGCATATGCCGAACATCTGGTCGCGAAACTGACCGGGGGTCCGATGCAATGACCGTCAAAGCAAAACTGGAACTGAGGGGGGCGGCCGAACTGCAAAGGGAAATGAACGCCTTTGGCGACAAGTTCGTCAAAAAGGCTGCCCAGAAAGGCGCGGTCAAAGGGGCAGCGCACCTTCGGACACAATTGCGTCGCGCCATGTCATCGCAGGGCCTGCGGATCACCGGCAAAGACGGCACCAAATACAACGCCGTGAAACTGATCACGACGAAGCGCCTGAAACGGCCGGTCAAAAACGCAGCCGGTGTTTACGGCTGGGGGTCGCGCGTTCGAACTGAAAATATCCTGTACGTCTTCGAAAAAGGCCGCCGGGCTTACACCGACAGCCTAGGCCGCAGTTTCCCGGCAGCGCCGCAGCTTTCCCGGTATCGGTTCTATTTCAGCACAGTCCAGCGCGAAGGCCCCGTCGCCCAGCAGATCTTAATCGATCACACCCGGGCGCAGCTACGCGAAGACTGGGCGCGGGTGTCGACCAAAGTGAACGCACTGAACAAAGCGCGCGGGGGGTGACGATGTCCAAAACCGGCGACGGCCAGAAAAACAAACTGATGAGATACCCGGATCGCCCGGGGCGATTGATGCCCGACCGGGATGAACTGAAAAAACGCGAATCTGATCTGCGCAGATCCGGCCTGAACGCGGCCGCCAATGCGGTCCGCCGGGAACTGGATCGAACCCAAAAGTAAACGCCGACCGGGGGGCGACCCGATCGGCGATCTGACGAACAGCAACACAACGAACGAAAAAGGAATGTTGCTGTGACGAACATTATCCCATTTCCACCCCGAACCAAATCCCGCGACGCGCGCGAAGATCTGATCGCCAGTATTCGCTGCGCGGTTCAAGCTGGATATGCCACAGCCCGGCAGGCGGCCGCGTACCGGCGTCTTTTCGGCGTCGATGAGCATCTGCTCAACTGGATCGACAAAAAGGCTGCTGGCGAAACGTGGCGGCGTCTGGAACGCGACTGGCATCCGGGCAAAGACCCTCGGGACGATCTGGCGGATCTGGCCGAGGTGAACGTCGCCGAAATGATCTTCGCCTTGGAAGGCGGGTTCCACAGTGAACAGAACTGACCCCGGATCGGCCCGGGATCGGCGTCGGCCTGTCAAGGTTTGGCTGTCGCTATTGCGGCGGTTAGACCTCTACTTCAACTTCTTCCATCAGTGGACGCTCGTTGAAACCACGACGATCGCAGAGTTGCTTACAAAGCTGCCTTACCGTCTTGGAGAAACCTGCTGTTCGCGTAGTGAACTCCAATGATTGCTTTTTGATGGTTGCCCTTTTTAAAAAGCCAATTTCACTGTGTCTGTTTGCGTAGCTGTATCGCGAGTGGATCAAAAAATATGCCTGTTAGACTGAGCCCAGGACAATCAGAATGGTTAGAGACGGTTGAACGATTGCTTAGTGCGGAATTTAGTTCAAACGAGAAGCAATCTATCGACCGAACACCATGGAAAGTTGACATTTAGCGGGTAAGTTGCGAACCTTATTGGGTTGCTACCGACATTCGATCAGTGGCTTCTAGACCTCGGGGTTTCCCGGAGAAGGTACACCAGTACGGTTCGCCCAGGCTGGAAATTTTTGAGATGAGTTTATGTTAATATTTTTTCAATTCCCCTTCGCGGACATGCGATCATTCATGTCACCATTGAGAGGGAAGCTTGGATTGCCAACTTGGCCAATGTTTCCTGTTTTTGGCAAGCAGAAACCCTTTGTGCGGCACTTCGGGCGCGCTCGGAGAAGAAATCGGGGAGCCGACTTCGCTTTTCTTGACGAGCAAGCCTTTTGCAATGCGTCGAAAGCGATAAAATTTCCATCGCTGCAAAAAGCGGATTATGGTTATCACCATCCCAATTTGGCATTTCGAAGATTATTTTATGACGGCCGTTGTGTTGGTCGAGTTGAAGTTGGATATGCGTATGACAGCCCTGGTGAAGGTACACGTTATTTACACTGGGACGATGGGTATCGAGATTCGCCGTATTACGAAATTTTGCCAACAGACCTTTTTCTCAAAGCCGCCACGATAGATACACAAGTTTACGATGCGAGAGCCAAAAAATACAGATCATCAGAAAAACTAATTTATCAAGGCCAACCACTTGCTGATCTTTTTCAGATATCCACATCAGCGAACGCCAACGAGGCCAACGATGAAAGATGTGTAGTTTCTGGCAATCCCTTAATCCTAATGGAATGTACCAGTGATGCATTCGACAAACTCCCAAGGAACTTCAATAAAGTAGATCCCGATGAAACAAAAGGTGTGCGTCTTGCGTATGGTCGGTCTCAGGGTTCGCTAACCGATGATATTGGAATTTGGTTTGTCGATTATGGCGATGCAAGTTTTGAAGCCGTTCGAAGCGTTCGCCTGTGTCTAGCGAGGCTACATGCAGAGCAGGAGGCACTGGCATCGGTGCTGTCGGGAATTCAATCAGGCAAGATTAGACATGAACCTAATACCGACCAGGGCAACGCATTAGAAAATTATCTTAATGAGGCAACGAAGAAGCTATCGAAGGCTTCAGCATTTGGGGTATCCAAATCCTCTATTGCGACCGCTATGCATGCCGCAGAAGTCACGGCTGTTGGTCAAAAAATCGAGTATCTTCGTGATGCTCTTGAGACCGCCCGCACTCAGGTCAAACGTAAAGTCGAAATTGCAGCGTTGGAACTAACGAAACGCCAAGTGACCAAAATTTTTACTTCGGAGGTAAATATGAACACCAAGACAATCAACATTGGTGCCGGAGCTCAGGTAAATGCTCCCGTAGTTGTCGCGGAGACAATTGAAAACAGCTTTCAAACAATTGACAGATCAAATGTTGGCACTGACTTGAAGGATGCTGTTTCGGCACTTCTTTCCGAAATTGCGCGAGCTAGCGAGCACATGAATAGCGACCAAGCGAACGAACTTGCGCGTGATGCAGAAACGCTAACAAAGGAGCTTGCCAGCGAAAAGCCAAGAGAGAGTTGGTACAATCTTGCTCTTGAAAACATCAAAAAAATTGCAAAAGACGTCGGCGATGTTGGAGTGCCAATTCTCAAGTCGGCGGCAGCTTTGGCACCTTTGATTGCGAAGCTGTTTGGGTAGGATAATTTCCGAGATCGATGGTTTTGCGATGCCGAATGTAAAACGCTTAGATGCGAGTTTCGCGTTTTTTGGGCTGGACCAAATAGATCAGCAGAACCAAATAGCGTATGCTGAGTTCGCTTCTGGAAAACACCACGCGTTTACCCCAGAAACCTTAACTTTGGACTCAACTCGGTCACCTGAGCATATTTCTCGGGGGACTAGTCGGATACGCTTAGCTGACATTCATGGTGAAATTTTTGGAATCCGACGGTGAACTGATACACCCAAGCAGTTAGCAAACGCTGGCTAACAATAAGGGCGCGGGCCAAGCCTTGGAGCGCCGGACCAAACAGACAGTCATTCGCTGCGCCCAGTCAAATGAGTAAGTTAGGCTTACAGCAGACCTGCTCTCCTTTGCTAACCAGGATGCACTTTCCAGAAAGTGCCGACCTTTTTTGAACAGTAGAAAACCGACGGCAATTTTTTCGTCGCTACTAAACTGGATGCGCCACGCTCAGCCTATATGGTTTTTTCATTCTCAGGCTGCGGAAAATCACTTTCCAAGAATTCCTTTGTCACCTTTGTGGTCTCCCTGACCCAATCGCGCACACCTAGAAGCATCGCTTGCATCTCCTCAACACTCGTTTCAGCAAACGCGACGACGCCAACGCTGTCTCCCTTCTCCACAACATGGCGCTGTATCAGGGCATCCAAACGTCCATGAACTGCCCCGGAGAGATTGCGGAATACCGTCTGGTATTCGTCCTCAAGCCCGACCTGTTTGAACTTATCAAGAACACTTATTTTGCGAGCGCCTTTAGACTTAAGTTCCGCGATCTGTTTCTGATGTTCCGCAATAACTTCTTGGACGTCGTCAATTCTTCCAAGCGGCGCAGTGTAGGGGTTTCCCGCAACACCTTCTTCAATCTGTTTCAGCCAATACTTCGCGTCTTCCAATCTCATGCAGTCAACGTAGTCTGGGCTGTCGGCAAGCATTTTAACGTCAACCATGCCTTCCAGAACTTTGCGGGCGATCAGATTTGCGTCATGCCCCTTCTTATGCTTTGCCAAAAGCACGACGGCATGGGCCGATTCTACTACATTACAGGCCATCGTCATTATCAGCTGATGCCGCCAATAGGTTGGTTCAAATTTAAGTTTTTCCAAAACCGGAACGCATTCTTCTAAGATTACGGTTTCCAGTTGCTCGACAGTAATGTGAATCGTCATGTCTTCCTCGAATTACCATTAGATGGGTAAGAAGATGGGTAAGGTGGCTTGCGAAAGTAAAAACTTATTAAATTCATAGATATATGAAATGTAGTGGCGGAGAGACAGGGATTCGAACCCTGGGTGGGCTTGCACCCACAACGGTTTTCGAGACCGCCCCGTTCGACCACTCCGGCACCTCTCCGCGGGGGTCTGTGAGGGGGGGATTTAGTGAGGAACGCGCAGGGGTGCAAGCGGAAAATTCCCGAATTTCGAATTGGACTGATTTTCCATTGCCTGTCATTCTAAATCACCTAGGCTCTTACTCATGATGAAGCTTGTTCGAAACGTCCTTCTGTCCGTGCTGATGCCGTTGATTGCGGTGGCAGCTATGGCGCAATCGCCTTCTGCTGCCAGCAGGGACCGGATTGAGGCCTTCCTGACAACGACCGGGTTTGATGTTGCGCTGGAAAGTATAGCTCTGACGTCGGCGTCAGCCCCCAAAATGCTTGGTATCGATCCTGAGGGGTTCGGATCGGACTGGACGCGCCTGGCGGAAGAAGTTTTTGACCTCAAGGATATGCACGAAATCGCCGTATCAATCCTTGAACAGACGTTGAGCGACGACTCGTTGAACCACGCCGTAGAGTTTTATGCGTCGGACCTCGGCCGACGGCTTGTCGAGGCTGAAAATGCCTCTCATCTGTACGAAGACGAGGACGACAAACAAAAACAGGGGCAGGAGATCATTTCAGAGCTTGTCAAAGACGGCTCGCACAGGGTCGAAACCCTGAAGCGCATGAATCGTGCCGTCGATTCAAGTGGAACCGCCCTTCGTGCGCTGCAGGAAGTGCAACTGCGCTTTCTTTTGGCGGCCAGCGCGTCTGGAGTTATCGACCTGCAGTTCAGCGCCGATGAATTGCGGGAAATGCTGCGCCGTAACGAAAGTGGGATGCGTCAGGCGATGCAATTGTCGGCTCTGGCAGGCGCCGCATATACTTATCAGGACTTCTCGGACGAGGATGTCGAAGCCTACACAAAAGCTCTGGAGCATCCGCAAATGCAGGAAGTTTATGAGCTGCTGAATGCAATCCAATACGAAATCATGGCCATGAAATTCGAAATTCTGGCGGCCCGGATGGCAGAATTGCATCCAGCTCAGGATATCTGATGCGTCTTGTTATTGGATTACTTATTGGACTGTTTGCATGCGGAACGGTCGCTGCATCCGAAAAGGTGGATCAACTTGCCGAGGCATTGCAGCTGAGCCAAATCATGGAGATCCTTCGGAAGGAAGGTCAGGCGCACCGGCAGGAACTGGATGAAACCCATCTGGACCAAAAGGGCGGCTCATTCCTGGAAGCGCAAGTCGAGGATATTTACGACACCGTCTGGATGCAGTCCCAGATAACCTCGGCCCTGACCGAGAATCTGACCAGCGTTCAGATGGATCAGGCTATTCTGTTTTTCGAAAGCGCTGTCGGCAAAACTGTGGTGTCACTGGAAAACTCGGCGCGGGATGCAATCTCGGACGAAACGATCGAGGAGATGGCCCGGCACGCGTATGAAAATGAGCCCCGCGACGACAAGTTCTTCAAGTTGGTGGATGAGTACATTCAGGTCAATGACCTGATCAATCAGAATGTTCAGAACTCTCTCAGCGCTGATTTCTTTTTCTTTCGCGGCCTTGATCTGGAAGAAAACCAGGATGACGCCGAACTCTGGGCCCAGCTATTGGCGCAGACAAAGGAAAGGACTGAGGATGCTACCGTTTGGCTCTATTCCTTCCTTCTTCTGGCCTATCAACCCCTGACCGAGGCGCAGATGCGAGAGAACATCGCCTTTTCCCGTACTGACACAGGCCGAGCCCTGAACAAGGCGCTGTTTACGGGCTTTGACCAAATGTTTGACGAGATTTCGTATCAACTGGGCAGGGCGGTTGCGCACTCGATGAGGGCATCTGATCTTTAGCACCGCATTGGTGTTGACTTTCTCGGGCAATCTATGGATAAGCGCGCATCCCGGCCGGAATCTCCGCGCCGGGTCTCGTTATTATTTGACCTCAGGGTTTTGCCCTAGGTCGTCACACAGCCCGAAAAGGGCGCGCTGTTCGAGGTGGCTTCGGCCAAAACGCCCACAAGGGGACCACAGAACGCGGTATGGAAAAGGAAAGACGCATGTTTGCGGTCCTCAAGACTGGCGGCAAGCAGTACAAAGTTCAGGCGGGCGACGTGCTCCGCGTTGAAAAACTGGCTGCCGACGCAGGTGAAAAAGTTCAATTCAACGATGTTCTGATGCTGGGCGGCGACGCTCCGGTTGTCGGCGCACCGTTCATCGAAGGCGCAGGCGTTCAGGCCGAAGTGATCGAACAGGTCAAAGGTGACAAGGTCATCAAGTTCGTCAAACGCCGCCGTAAGCACAGCTCGAAGCGTACTGTTGGCCACCGTCAGAAACTGACTCTGGTCAAAATCACCGACATCCTGGCGTCGGGCGCTGACAAGTCGGGCATCAAAGCTGCAACCGGTTCCGTTCCGGCTGGTGAAGCTGCTCCGGCGGCAAAAAAGCCTGCCAAGAAAGCTGAAGCCAAAGCAGAGGCACCCGTTGCGGCTGCTGCCGCTGACGATCTGACCCAGCTGAACGGTGTTGGTCCTGCCGCTGCCAAAAAGCTGGCCGAGGCCGGTATCGAGAGCTTTGCCGCTCTGGCCGCCTTGTCGGACGAGCAGATTGCTGCTATCGAAACGGTCAAAGTGAAACCCGAATGGGTTGAGCAGGCCAAAGAGCTGGCCAAAGGCTAAGGAGAGAGAGAATGGCACATAAAAAAGCTGGCGGTTCCTCCCGTAACGGTCGCGACTCAGCAGGTCGTCGCCTTGGCGTGAAACTCTATGGTGGTCAGGCCGCCATTGCAGGCAACATCATCGTGCGTCAGCGCGGCACCAAGTTCTGGCCGGGCGAAGGCGTAGGCATGGGCAAAGATCACACCATCTTTGCAACTGTCGATGGCGCCGTGAAGTTCCACAAGGGCCTCAAGAACCGCACCTTTATTTCGGTCCTGCCAGTGGCGGAGGCCGCAGAGTAAGCCGAAACCCAGAAGGTTTAATAAAAAATTCATGGGGGACCGGCAGAAAATGCCGGTCCCTTTTTCGTTTTAACGCAGTCGTGATCACAAGAACCGATGACAGTCGCCACCACCAGTTTCTTGATCTTTGCCGCCAGTCAGGTCGGTACGCCGGGACCGGCCAACATGGTCCTGCTCGGAACCGGTGCGCGTTATGGCTTTCGGGCGGCGTTGCCGTTTGTGGCCGGCGTCATCTTGGGCAAACAACTGATCATTTGGCCCGTGGGTTTTGGACTGCTGCAATTGGCTGAACAGGCGCCCCTGGTGTTTTCAGTCCTGAAATACGCTTCAGCGGCCTATATTTGCTGGCTTGCGTGGAAAATTGCGAACTTGCGTCTGTCGCGTGGTCCTACGCGTAAAGCCGCTCCGGGGTTCTGGGCGGGACTGATTGTTCACCCGCTGAATCCCAAGGCCTGGGCAATGATCGTGGCCGGGTTTACCGGTTTTGTTGCTGCCGGAACGTCGAGTTTTGACGCGACGCTCACGATCGCTCTCTGCTTATTGTCCTGCCAAGTGATTTTGCACCCGATCTGGACATTTGCCGGAGATAGAATTGCCCATGCGGTTGAAGGTCGCCCGGTGGAAAAATATCTGATGTGGACGTTGGCGAGTTTGACAGTCGCGTCCGTATTTTTTGTGTTGTTCGGAGGAGGAACGAACTCATGAAGCTTGAGACTATAATCAATCAGCCGGTCATTGAAACCGAGCGGTTCGATCTGCGCCCGCTGCGCAGGTCGGATATGGGTCTCATCGAGTATTATGCAGGCGAAAAACGCGTGGCGCGCATGACGACGTCGATCCCGCACCCGTTGCCGCCCGGCTCGGTCGAGGCATTTGTGACCCGCTCAATGGCTGACGACCGCGACGAGGATGTCTGGGCCATGGACGCCACCAAGGACGGCGGTCCTGAGCTGATCGGTGTGATCTCACTGATGCGGCTGGATCGCAATCAGTCCGAGGTCGGATATTGGGTCGCGCCCCTGTATTGGAACACTGGCATCGCCTCTCAGGCCGTCGAGGCCCTGGTCAATGCCAACCCGCTCGAGAACGCCACCATGTTCGCCAGCGTGTTTCAGGACAATCCGGCTTCGGCCCGGGTGCTGACACATTGCGGGTTCCAGTATCTGGGTGATGCGGAAAGCTATTCGGTGGCGCGCGACGCGAATGTGCCCACCTGGACATACAGCAAAAAACTCTGACTTGTGGCCGATGGGGCCTTTGCAGTAGGGGACAGTCATGAAATTTCTCGATCTTGCAAAGGTCTACATCCGGTCCGGGGCCGGCGGTGGCGGGTGCGTCAGCTTTCGGCGCGAAAAGTACATTGAATACGGCGGTCCCGATGGCGGAGACGGCGGTAAAGGCGGGTCTGTCTGGGCCGAGGTCGTGGACGGGCTCAACACCCTGATCGATTTTCGCTATCAGCAGCATTTCTTTGCCAAGAACGGTCAGCCCGGACGGGGGCAGCAGCGCACCGGCAAAGATGGCGACGATATTGTTTTACGGGTGCCCGTCGGCACCGAGATTCTGGACGAAGATGAAGAAACGGTAATCTGCGACCTGACTGAGGTTGGCCAACGCGTACTGTTGGCCAAGGGCGGCAATGGTGGCTTTGGCAACCTGCACTTCAAATCGGCCACAAACCAGGCGCCACGACGGGCCAACCCAGGGCAGGCGGGTATCGACCGCACGATCTGGTTGCGGCTGAAACTGATCGCCGATGTGGGGCTGCTTGGGATGCCCAACGCCGGAAAGTCGACCTTTCTGGCGGCAACGTCGAACGCGCGCCCAAAGATCGCAGACTATCCCTTCACGACACTGCACCCGAACCTGGGGGTCGTGGGCGTCGACAATGTGGAATTCGTCGTGGCCGATATTCCTGGCCTGATCGAAGGTGCCCATGAAGGGCGCGGGATTGGCGACCGCTTTCTGGGCCATGTCGAACGGTGCGCGGTTCTGCTGCATCTGGTTGACGGAACCTCGGAAACTGTGGCCGAGGATTTTCGCACCATCATTCACGAACTCGAAGCCTATGGTGGCGAACTGGCGGAAAAGCCGCGCATCACCGTGCTGAACAAGGTCGACGCGCTGGATGCCGATGAAACGGAAATGGTCAAGGCCGAACTGGAAGAGGCGGTCGGCGGCCCCGTCATGACCATGTCGGGCGTCGCGCATCTGGGTGTGACCGAGGTGCTCCGCGCCCTGAGAACGCAGATCGACGAAGACCGCCTGCGCCAAAAGCCCAACGAGGAGGCACAAGCTTGGCAACCCTGACCACTGCAAAACGTTTGGTTGTCAAAATCGGGTCCGCATTGCTGGTGGACCGCGAGACGGGCCTGCTTCGATCCGAGTGGCTACGCTCTCTGGCCGAGGATGTGGTCTGGCTCAAGAATCAAGGGACGGATGTCATTCTGGTGTCCTCGGGCTCAATCGCTCTGGGGCGTGGCGTGTTGGGCCTGCCTATGGCCAACCTGCCATTAGAGCAGTCGCAGGCCGCTGCTGCTGTCGGTCAGATTCGGCTGGCCCGCGCGTATGAAGAGGTTCTTGCGCCTCATGACATCAAAACCGCTCAGGTTCTGGTAACGCTGGAAGACAGCGCAAACCGGCGCCGTTACCTGAATTCGCGGGCGACGCTTGAGACGCTGTTGAGCCTGGGCGTGGTCCCGATCGTCAATGAAAACGATACCGTTGCAACGGATGAAATTCGCTATGGCGACAATGACCGTCTGGCCGCGCAGATTGCTGTGACGGTTGGGGCCGACCAGCTGATTCTGTTGTCTGATGTTGACGGGTTCTACACCGGAAATCCCAACGAAGACCCGAAGGCGACCCGCTATGACGTGATCGAACAGATCACGCCCGAGATTGAGGCCATGGCAGGCGATGCGGGTTCCGGGTTGTCAAAGGGCGGTATGAAGACGAAACTGTTGGCTGGCAAGATGGCGATCGCCGCCGGCTGCGATATGGCGATTACTGAAGGTTCCCCGCTGAACCCGCTGAAAACGCTCGAGAACGGTGCAAATTGCACATGGTTCACGGCGACTTTGGATCCGCACGCCGCGCGCAAACGCTGGATTTCGGCGATGAAGCCGCGCGGAGAGATCAAAGTGGACGAGGGGGCAGCGCGTGCGCTGGCCAACGGCAAAAGCCTGCTGCCAGCAGGTGTTATCGAAGTAACCGGTGATTTCGGGCGTGGCGATCCCGTAGCGATTCTGGATCCCGTGGCGCGGCGTCTGGCCCAGGGCCTAAGCCGTTACACTGCGCAGGAAGCCGATGCGATAAAGGGGCGCAAATCTTCGGAAATCGAGGCGACGCTCGGTTATCCGGGCAGGGCCGCCCTGATCCATCGCGACGATCTGGCACTATAGTGACGTTCCACAAAACGCAGAACACTCGGACCCGAAAGGCACAAGACATGAAGGATTTCGACACCATTCCCGCCCTGATGGCCGATCTCGGGAAACGTGCCAGGGAAGCATCGAACGCGCTTGGGTTTGCCAGCGCCGAACGTAAACACGCTGCGCTGATTGCAGCCGCCGACGCGGTTTGGAAAAACCGCGCGCAGATCATTGAGTCCAACCGGAAAGACCTGGAGTTTGGTCGTGAAAAGGGCCTGAGCGCCGCCATGATGGACCGCCTGATGCTGGATGAGGACCGTGTCCGCGGCATGGTTGACGGTTTGCGCGCCGTCGCTGAACAGGCAGATCCCGTGGGCGAAGTTCTGTCTGAATGGGATATGGCGTCGGGTCTGAATATTCAGCGTGTGCGCACACCGCTTGGCGTGATCGGTGTGATCTATGAAAGCCGGCCAAACGTAACCGCCGATGCCGGTGCACTTTGCCTGAAATCCGGCAATGCCGTGATTCTTCGGGGCGGTTCCGAGAGCTTTCACTCGTCGACAGCGATCCACGCCTGCCTTGTCGAGGGGCTGAAGGCCGCCAACCTGCCCGAGGACGCGATACAGTTGATCCCGACCCGGGATCGAGCTGCGGTTCAGGAACTGTTGACCATGACCGATTACGTGGATGTCATCGTCCCCCGCGGCGGCAAGGGTCTTGTCGGGCTGGTGCAACGCGAAGCACGTGTGCCTGTTTTTGCGCATCTCGAAGGCATCGTTCACATCTACGTGGACAAGGCAGCCGATCCCCAAAAAACGCGGGATGTGGTCCTGAACGCCAAGACGCGACGCACCGGCATTTGTGGCGCTGCGGAATGTCTTCTTGTTCACGAGGACGTTGCGAAGACACTGGGACGCGACGTTGTATCCGCCTTGATGGCTGCCGGTGTCGAAGTCCATGCCGAGGGCGATCTGGCCATCGAAGGCACAATCGCCGCGACCGATGAGGATTGGGGCAAGGAGTTCCTCGACAGCATTATTGCGGCAAAACCGGTTGCCGACATCGACGCGGCCATCGCGCATATCCGGGCCAATGGCTCAAACCATACCGATTGCATCATGACCGAGGACGCCAATGCCGCCGCGCGTTTCTTCGAGCGGTTGGACAGTGCCATTCTGATGCACAATGCCTCAACTCAGTTTGCCGACGGCGGGGAATTCGGAATGGGCGCTGAGATCGGGATTGCCACCGGCAAGATGCATGCACGCGGCCCGGTGGGGGCCGCGCAATTGACCAGCTTCAAGTATCTTGTGCGCGGGAACGGGACGACCCGAACCTAAAAGCGCAAAACCACGCGGGTTGCGGCAGTTTCAACCGCGATCCGCCGCCCCATGGCCGCCGAAGTTTCATGCAGCAAGGCAAACTGCACCTGAGCTGGTGTTATCTTGCCGGGAAAACGACCGGTCGCGACGTGTTTCCACAGATTGCAGTCGATATTCAGTTTGTCCGCGTTCCCGGCCACGGTCCATTTCCCGTCATGCAGGGAAATCTCGACCTCGCCTCCCATAGGCATTGCACTTTCGCAGCACATCAATGCCAGAAAGGTGAGTTTCACCTGATTGCGGGGTACGGGTTCGCCCAGGGTCCAATTGATCCGTACGCGGCCGGCGCGTTCGATATCCCGTAACAGATCTGCAATTTCGGTTCGTCCAAGCGGCTGGTCGCCCGCAGCGCCGAACGCCACGCGGAAAAAGCGAATTCTGGTACCGGCGCTGCCGACGCTGCCGGAAATCAACTCCATCTCAGGACCTTGCACGCTGCCAACCATCTCAAGCAGTTCCAGCCCGTTGGTGATCGCACCTATAGGGCTGATCAGATCGTGACAGATCCGGGAACCGATCAACTCGGCCAGGTTGACGTCCGTGCCGCCCATGCGTACCTCCTGCTGTATCTGCCGCCGGACCGGAGCCACCGCATGACAGACCTCAATGCTATTCTTGCGCCGGGCATGTATGTCCGCCACCCGGATTTCCCCGATTGGGGCATCGGACAGGTTCAGTCCAACATCGCAGGCAAGATCACCGTGAACTTTCGCGAGCAGGGGAAAGTGGTGATTGACGGGACACGTATTGCCCTGGTGCCGGTCTTTGATCTCTGAAACTGGTTTAGGAAAAGTTAACGGAACCTGCCAGAGCAGCGCATGTTGCTAAGCCGCAAAAAACTGCTGTATCAGGCGGACCAGTACCAAAAAGGATCAAACATCGCACATGCCCGACGCAGGCCCTTCCTTCACAGTCAAACTTGCCGAAAACGAGGCGGAGCTTCGGGCGGCGCAGCGGCTACGCTATGACGTGTTCGTGCGCGAGTTGGGCGGCGGTGGGCGGATGGTTGACCATGATGCCGGTTTGGAGCAGGACAGCTTCGATCCGCATTTCGATCACATGCTGGCTTATGACGATACGACGGGCGAGGTGATTGGTGTCTATCGGTTGTTGCCCGGTGATCGGGCCGCTGAACTGGGGCAGTTCTATTCGGAAGATGAATATGATCTGACTGTCCTGAAAGAAAGCGGGCGCAAGCTGCTGGAACTTGGGCGATCGTGCCTGCACCCCGATTACCGGGGCGGCACGGCGATGTATTACATCTGGAATGGACTTGCGAAATACGTTGAAGACCGCAACATCGAAGTTCTGTTTGGTGTCGCCAGTTTTCACGGCACGGATGTTCAGGCACTTGCTCAACCCCTGTCGATGCTGCATCACAACCATCTGGCACCACCTGATCTGCGGGTACGTACCCAGCCAGGTGTCTTTCAGGACATGAACCTTGTCGCCCCCGAGGATCTGGATCGGCGCGCTGCCGTAGTCCAGGTGCCGTCACTTATCAAGGCTTACCTAAGGCTGGGCGGATTTGTGGGCGAGGGGGCCTTTATTGATCATGCCTTCAACACCACCGATGTCTGCCTGATCCTTGACACAGCCCGCATGAACGAGCGTCAAAAGCGCATCTACAGTGGGGCGTAATCCTGTGAACGACCCGCTCTGGAATAGCGAGGATGCGCCGGATCCCATCCGATTGGGTCTGGGCGGTTGGCTTCTGGTGATCCTGCGCGGGCTGCCTTTAGCGATTTTGGTGTTTGGTGGTCTGATCATCCTTTTGGCCCTTCGTCTGATCGAACGACCGCTTTACGGCATTCGAAGGCCGGTTACACCTTTCATCACCCAGTTCGTCTGCAGGAATGCATTTCGAATACTCGGAATGGGATATCGAACATCAGGCGAATTGATGCGAGAACAAGGCGCGGTTGTGGCTAATCACACCTCTTGGCTGGATATTTTCGCACTCAATGCGCGCAAAAGGGTCTACTTTGTATCCAAGGCCGAAGTTGCCAAATGGCCCGGCATTGGGTGGCTGGCCCGTGCAACCGGCACCGTGTTCATTGAACGTGACCGCAAGAAAGCGCGCGAGCAGACCAAGGTGTTCGAAACCCGACTGAAAGCCGGGCACAAGCTGTTGTTTTTCCCCGAAGGCACCTCGACTGACGGTTTGCGTGTTTTGCCATTTAAAACAACACTTTTCGAGGCATTCTTTACAAAAGAATTGCGAGAGTTCATGTATGTCCAGCCGGTCACGGTGGTTTTCCATGCACCGGATGGGCGGCCTGCGCGTTTCTATGGCTGGTGGGGCGACATGGATTTCGGACCGCACCTTCTCAAGACACTCGGCGCACGCAAGCAAGGCTCGGTTGAGTTGATTTATCATGCCCCCGCAAAAGTCAGCGACTTTGAGAACCGCAAGGCTTTGGCTGCACATTGCGAGGAGGCGGTTCGGCACGCACATAGCCTGGCGCGGCTCGAAAAATAAGGGCGAAAGACCCTTGCGCTGCCACTCAACCTGCCGTATACGCGCGCCATTCAAACCCGCAGGCGGGGTTTGGCCTTTTTGAGGGAGACATCCTCATCAAGACCGCCGGTTGGAGCATCCGCTTCTTTCACCCCCGCCGAGGCGTAAACCGGAAAAGGAAAGTAAAGCATGGCTCTTCCCGAGTTCACCATGCGTCAGCTGCTGGAAGCTGGCGTTCACTTTGGTCACCAGACACAGCGTTGGAATCCCCGCATGGGCCCGTTCATCTACGGCTCGCGCAATGGCATCCACATCATGGACCTGACCCAGACCGTTCCGATGCTGGATCAGGCTCTGCAGGCTGTTCGTGACACCGTCGCAAAAGGTGGCCGCGTTCTGTTCGTTGGCACCAAGCGTCAGGCTGCTCAGCCGATCGCTGAAGCCGCTGAAAAGTCGGCGCAGTACTACATGAACCACCGCTGGCTGGGCGGCACCCTGACCAACTGGAAAACCGTTTCCCAGTCGATCAACCGTCTGAACCAGATCGACGAAGCAATGGAATCGGGCGCCGAAGGCCTGACCAAGAAAGAGCGTCTGGGCATGGAGCGTGACCAGTCCAAGCTGCAGGCTTCGCTGGGCGGTATCCGCGAGATGGGCGGCGTTCCTGATCTGCTGTTCGTCATCGACGTCAAGAAAGAAGCACTGGCCATCGCCGAAGCCAACAAGCTGGGTATCCCGGTTGTGGCAGTTGTCGACACCAACTGCTCGCCCGACGGCGTTGACTACATCATCCCCGGCAACGACGACGCTGCACGCGCAATCGCTCTGTACTGCGATCTGGCCGCACGCGCCGCACTGGACGGCATGACCGCTCAGATGGGTGCTGCGGGCGTTGACCTGGGTGCGTTCGAAGAAGCTCCGGTTGAAGAAGCCGTTGCTGAAGAGGCCGAAGCAGAAGCACCTGCTGAAGCGTAAGCTGCCCGTCACCAAAATGACATATGGGGCAGGGTAGACCTGCCCCAATTCCGTTTGAATTGAGGAGAGCCAAAAGATGGCAATCACAGCAGCAATGGTTAAAGAACTGCGCGACTCGACCGGCGCAGGCATGATGGACGCAAAAAAAGCGCTGACCGAAACCGGCGGAAACATGGACGAAGCCGTTGACTGGCTGCGCACCAAGGGCCTGGCCAAAGCGGCTAAGAAATCTGGCCGTACCGCGGCAGAAGGTCTGGTTGCAGTTCACGTGGACGGTGGCACTGGTGTCGCTGTCGAAGTGAACTCGGAAACCGACTTCGTTGCGAAGAATGGCGAGTTTCAGGAAATGGTTGGCAAAATCGCCTACGCCGCCGAAGGCGTGGACAATGTCGAGGCGCTGCTGGCTGCTGATCTGGGCGGCAAGACCGTTGCCGACACGCTGACCGACAAGATCGCCACCATCGGAGAAAACATGTCGGTTCGCCGCATGGCCAAACTGTCGGGCGACACCGTTGTGTCTTACGTGCACAACGCTGCCACCAATGGCATGGGCAAAATCGGTGTTCTGGTTGCTCTGACCGGTGGTGACGAAGCAATCGGCAAACAGGTTGCAATGCACATCGCAGCTGTAAACCCGGCGGCCCTGTCCGAAGATGATATGGACCCGGCTGTTGTCGAGAAGGAAAAGCAGGTTCAGATGGACATCGCCCGCGAATCCGGCAAGCCCGAGCAGGTGATCGAAAAGATGATCGTAGGCCGCATGAAGAAATTCGTCGCGGAATCGACTCTGCTGAACCAGCAGTTCGTTGTGAATCCTGACCTGACTGTTGAAGCCGCTGCCAAAGAAGCTGGCGCGACCATCACCGGCTTCGTCCGTCTGGAAGTGGGTGAAGGCATCGTTGTCGAAAAAGAAGACTTCGCAGCCGAAGTGGCCAAGGCTGCTCAGGGCTGAGAATGCGGGGTATCAACAGATACCCCCACTAAGAATTAGGAACCGGTTACGTGAAAGCGTGACCGGTTTTTTGTATTCCGGATGCACGTACGCAGAACGCTGCCGACTACCGCAAAATTGCAGAAAAGGCTGATTGAGGGGCCCCGCATGATGGGGATGGTCGAGGCCCCCCAAAATTTCCGACTCAACTACGTGGACTAATAGACGCATTTGAGTCAGAGCGACCGGAGAGCCCTGGTATTGCAAAGATCCGATCAATTGTTCCCTGGCTAAAGCCACCACTCACGGAACACTCTCACTTTGCAACTTATGGTAAGGATTCGGAAAGTCATGTTTTCCTTACCTAAGGTAAATTGACGCAGTTTAGCGTCAAAATTGACGCGTTATGCCTCCATAACGAACATCTGGTTCTGCAGCGAAGCTTTCAGGACAGCCTGCGCTGTTGTTTCAACTGCAAGTGACTCGCGCGCGAGCCTGAGGTGCTTTTCTACCGTCGCTGAAGTCAGCCCCATGAGCAGAGCAATATCCTGCGTTGTCTTGCCATCGCCGACCCATTGCAGCGCCTCACGCTGGCGCTTTGTCAGGGCCCGGTTGGGGGCGTGATAGGGCAGTGTCAGGATCTTCAGATGGGCGACATTGTTCATCAGCAGAATGTCTTCGCCGTGCTCTTCCCATATCGCGTCAACATCATCCTGGCTTAGATCACTACCGGCCGCCAAAGAGATTGCACCCTTGGTGCGCATCGACACAGAATTGAAGCTGACAGTATATCCGGCGACAACGCCCATGGACTTGTTGAAATCCAGAACCTGCTTCTCCTGAGGGGACAACGAACCGTTGCTCTGCGAAGATTGTGCCAGATTCCAGCTTTGCGCACCCTCATTGTTCAGCGCCCATTTCAACATTGGCGCATGGAAGTACAGTCCACCCTGCAAAAACCCATCCAAGTACGCCCGGCCATGGTTTGTGAGGATGACAAAGTCTTCGGGGTCTCCCAGCGACGTTTCTGTCCGGAACAACGTGTAGCCGTACAAAAGACGCTCGAACCCGAACTCAGCCATTTGACGGCAGTGCGCGTCCCATAGCTCTTCCAGAGTTTTCGTATAGCTCAGGAAATGAAGATATTCTTTCAGGTTCACGCCGCGCCACCTCCGTCATTGAGATGCGAAGCCAGCGCATCCAAAGCCAGCACATAGCTTTGCGCCCCAAATCCGCAAATCTGACCAAGCGCCGCCCTGGCGATGTAGGACTTGTGGCGGAAGGATTCTCGCGCATGAATGTTTGACAGGTGGACTTCGATCGTCGGCAGCTCGACCGACGAAATCGCATCCAGCAATGCAATTGAAGTGTGCGTATAGGCGCCAGCGTTCAGTACCAGCCCTTCATAAACCCCACGCGCCGTGTGGATGGCGTCAACAAGCGCGCCTTCGTGGTTGGACTGAAGATGTGATACTGACAGCCCAATCGACTTTCCATGCGCTAAGCACAGATCTTCGACGTCTTTCAAAGTGACGCTGCCATAAATCTCAGGTTGCCGCGTACCCAGCAAATTGAGGTTTGGCCCATTTAATACCAGAATTTTGCGCATTATTTTACTGTCCCCATAACAGTTTGATAAACGTGAAATGGGGAAGATGTCTACATGCCATTGTTGTATTAAAATATGTAATAACTCCGTTACGATACATACAAAACGGCGGCCGACACCTGCACTGGCTGGTTGGAGCAGCGAAATCCGCAATACAACACAGGTTTGGAAACACATGTCACGTCAGTCGACACTTGGCCCTGACAGGACGCAACACATCCGCCACTGGATGCAACGCTATGTCGATCAGCGCAAATACGCGGGTTCTTCGTTGTTGCTGATCCGGGGCGGTAGAGAGGCGTTTTTTCATACCTGCGGGCATCGGGACCTTGCGCGCGAACTGCCTTTTGAACGTGACACGGTGGCTCGAATTTATTCCATGACCAAACCGATCACGTCCGTCGCCATCATGATGCTGGTTGAACGCGGTTTGTTTCCTCTGAACGCGCTGGTATCTGACTTTTTGCCCGAGTTCGCGGATATGCAGGCGCTTGTGTCTGACGCAACAAGGATTGATCATACAGAACCTGCCACGACCCCGACGGTGCACCAGCTACTGACACACACAAGTGGCCTTAGCTATTCCTTTAACCCCGGAATACTGCCGGAAGCCATGGAAGCGCAAGAACTATTTTTCAAGCCGGATCAGGGCGTTCTGGCGGATAACGTAACAAAACTTGCTACCCTGCCACTGGCGTTCCAACCAGGGACCAGGTGGGAATACTCCGTCGCGACGGACGTTCTTGGCCGGATCATTGAAATCGTATCAGGACAGTCCTTGGACGGGTTCTTTCAGCAAAATGTTTTTGACCCATTGGGCATGACAAAGACCGGTTTTTCAGTCCCACAGGGAGCATCTAGCAGATTTGCGTCGCTTTACACCCCCTTGGCTGGCGACGCCATGGCGCTCAATTCCGCCGATGTCGGGGAAAACAGCCTGCGGCTTGTAGACGAAGCCGGGAAATCTCCGTTTGAACGCGCGACGATGTATTCCGGAGGTGGCGGTCTGGTAAGCACGATCGATGACTATGCCCGTTTCGCGGAAATGCTGCGAAATCGGGGGCAGGGGAACGGCTACCGCCTGTTGGGCCCCAAGACCGTTGAGTTTATGATGCATAACCATTTGCCGGGTGACATCGCATCGATGGGCCCACGCAGTTTTGCGGAACAACCGATGGAGGGAACGGGGTTTGGACTTGCGGGCGCTGTTGTTATCCAGCCAGGTCGCACCCGGGTGGCCGGGTCCCAAGGGGATTTCAGTTGGGGCGGAATGGCTTCTACGTTTTTCTGGATAGACTACCAGAACAATCTGACTTCGGTGTTCTTCACGCAGTTGTCTCCGTCCAGTTCATACCCGTCCCGGGCCGAGCTAAAATCACTGGTTTTGGGTACAATCATTGAATGACCGGTCGGCGACTGTTACTTCGCCTGAAGAAATACACCAGTGAGACACAATATGACCGAAGCCGAGCGTATCCTTCTTGATCTTCTCAACGTTGAAAGGCTTGAACAGGACCTGTTTCGGGGCACCGGATCCGGCGGGGAAACCCCGACAAGAGTATTCGGGGGTCAGGTCATAGCCCAAGCGCTGGCCGCGGCTTACAGGACCGTGGACGACCGGCTATGCCATTCGCTTCATGCGTATTTCATACGAGCCGGAAATCCTGATATTCCGATAATATATCAAGTGGATAGAGCACGAGATGGAGGTTCTTTTACGACTCGCCGGGTTGTTGCGATCCAGAACGGGAAACAAATCCTGAACTTGTCGGCGTCTTTTCATATTCAGGATGATGGATGGGATCACCAACATCCCATGCCAGAGTCGAATTCACCGAACTCGTATCCCGCGCGATCAGAGTTGTATCACAAGTTGCTGGATCAAGTTCCGAAACGGCTGCATGGCGAGCTGCTTCGGGAACGTCCGATCGAAGTTCGCGAGGTCAATCACCACAGCCCGATCCATCCGGTGAAATCCGATGACCGCAACCAAATCTGGTTTCGCATGTCAGCAGCGGCTGACACTGATCCAATCACACAGCATCTGTTGTTGGCATACGCGTCAGACATGTACCTGATGACGTCAGGGATGCGGCCGCACGGCCTGAGCTGGTATACTGGCGAAGTCAACAGCGCCAGCTTGGATCATGCGTTGTGGTTCCATGCGCCAGTCAATTTCGAAAACTGGCATTTGTATTCGATGGATTCCCCATGGACAGGCCGGGGTCGCAGTTTTAACCGCGGTTCGATCTTTTCTCAGAATGGCGAACTTGTGGCGTCTGTCGCACAGGAAGGCCTGATGCGGAAGGCTGTCAAACAAGGTTAGAAAATTCTGCTAACAAATTGTTTTAATTTCGGATTGCTGCCAGTTAGCAAGGTGTCACCACGGGCGTAGAAACCTGTATATTACCATAATACCGATTATGCGTATCTGTGTATCCTTTAAAATTGACAGTCAAGTTTACGTCAACTCACGAACCTCTGAATAAAATCTTAGCGACGGCAACCACCCAGCTGCCAAATAGCAGCCGAGTGGCAGAATGCTCGCCGTGTCACTACAGTGCCAATTACTGCACTCGGATTCCGGCGCTTAGAAAAACGCCTGCAAGCCGGTTTGGGCCCGCCCCAGGATCAATGCATGGACATCGTGAGTGCCTTCATAGGTATTCACGGTCTCCAGATTGACCATGTGGCGAATAACGTGAAACTCCAGAGAGATACCGTTGCCACCGTGCATGTCGCGTGCCAGACGCGCGATATCCAGAGCTTTGCCACAATTGTTGCGCTTCACGATCGAAATCATTTCCGGCGCAGCTTCGGCCTGGTCCATCAGGCGTCCGACCCGCAGGCTGGCCTGCAGCCCCAGCGCGATTTCGGTTTGCATGTCAGCCAGTTTACGCTGGAACAATTGCGTTTGCGCCAAGGGACGATTGAATTGCTTGCGGTCCAGTCCATACTGGCGCGCGCCATGCCAGCAGCATTCAGCAGCCCCCATGACCCCCCAGCTGATGCCGTATCTTGCGCGGTTCAGACAGCCGAATGGACCTTTCAGACCCTGAACATGGGGCAGCAATGCGTCTTCACCAACCTCTACGCCATCCAGAACGATTTCACCGGTAATTGATGCGCGCAGACTCAGCTTGTTCTGAATCTTAGGGGCGCTCAGACCCTTGAGGCCTTTTTCAAGCACAAAACCGCGAATTTTGCCGTCATGCGCATCGGATTTGGCCCAGACAACAAACACATCCGCGATCGGTGCATTGGAAATCCACATCTTGCTGCCGGTCAACCGATAGCCGCCATCGATCTTTTCAGCGCGGGTCTTCATGCCTGCCGGGTCCGAACCCGCGTCCGCCTCGGTCAGACCGAAACAACCAATCCACTCTCCGCTGGCCAGCTTGGGCAGGTATTTTTGCCGCTGTTCTTCACTGCCATAGGCATAGATCGGATACATCACCAGTGAGCTTTGCACCGACATCATCGATCGATAGCCGGAATCCACACGCTCGACTTCACGCGCCACCAGCCCGTACGAGACATAGCCGGCACCGATCCCGCCATATTCTTCGGGAATCGTGGTGCCCAGCAAACCCATTTCGCCCATTTCGCGAAAAATCTCGGGGTCTGTCTTTTCCTCCTCGAACGCCTGCGTAATCCGGGGTTGCAGCTTTTCCTGAGCATAAGCACGGGCGCTGTCCGCAATCATGCGTTCGTCTTCGTTCAGCTGATCAGACAGGCGAAAAGGATCATCCCAGGCAAATTTACCAAGATCCGGGGTATCCTTGGCGCGCAAGGTGGGTTTGGGGGTCGGGGCGTTCATGATCATTCTCCGCTCAGTCGGCTTCGCGGCAAAATAACCCGGAGCGCTGGCAAAAGACAGCAAGAGTTTAGCAATCACCCATGAGTGAATCGCATAGTTTCTGACCGGGCCGCCCTACCCCTTGTTCAGCCCAAGGCGTAGCCAGCACCACGTACCGTGCGCACCGGATCGTCGCCCCCATGCTGTGTCAAAGCCTTGCGCAGGCGTCCGATATGCACGTCAACTGTTCTGGTATCGACATAAATGTCCCGCCCCCAGACCCGGTCCAGCAATTGCTCGCGGCTCCAGACCCGGCCTGGCTTTTCCATGAAAGTGCTGAGCAGGCGAAACTCGGTCGGGCCAAGTTTCAGCGGTTTGCTGTTGCGGCTGACTTTGTGTGTCTCGGAGTCCAGAACGATATCGTCATACTCCAGCCGCAGACCAACTGTCGCCGGACGCACACGCCGCAGTTGGGATCTCACCCGTGCCATGAGTTCGACGACTGAATACGGCTTGACCACATAGTCATCCGCGCCGGTTTCCAGCCCACGCACCTTGTCCACCTCTTCCGTACGGGCCGAAAGCATGATGATCGGAATGGAGCGCGTATCCGGCCGGGTTTTCAGACGCCGGCAAACTTCGATCCCGCTGAGATGTGGCATCATCCAGTCTAGCACGATGATGTCCGGGCTATCCTCATCGACCAGCAGCAGGGCTTCGTCACCGTTGGCGGCTTTTGAGACGCGAAACCCTTCTGCTTCAAGATTGTAGGCCAGCACTTCGCGCTGCGCGGGTTCATCCTCGACAACCAGAACTGTGGGCTGATCAGCGGACATGATCGCGATCTCCTAGAAGGTTTGCGAGGTGATATCAGCCTTGGGCCGCGCCTCGGAGGGTCGTTCACCGGTAACGAGATAAACAACCTGCTCAGCGATTGCAGTGACATGGTCGCCCATACGCTCGATGTTCTTGGCGATGAAATGCAAATGCATGCAGGATGAAATATTGCGCGGATCCTCGGCCATGAACGTCAGGAATTCGCGGAACAGACCGTTGTACATCTGGTCCACCTCTTCGTCCCGTTCGATCACGTCAGCCGCCAGTTCGGCATCGCGCTGGATATAGGCATCCAGGGCGTCCCGCAGCATACGCTCGACCTCGCGCGCCATACGGCGCAGAGCCGCAGCGCTTCCGTTGATCTCGCCTGCGTTGACCAAAACCGTGGTACGCTTGGCGATGTTCTTGGAATAATCGCCAATGCGTTCCAGGTTGGCCGAAACCTTCAGGACCGACAACACCAGCCTCAGATCGCCGGCCGTCGGGGACCGCAGCGCAATCAGACGCGCGGTTTCTTCGTTGATCAGTTCTTCAAGCGCGTCAATGGCCTTGTCGCCCTGCCGGACTTGCTGCGCCAGTTCCTCGTCGCGCGTCTCAAGCGAGCGGGCCGAGCTCATGATTGCGGCCTCGACCAGACCGCCCATCTTCATGATGTGGGCCTGGATCGTTTCAAGGTCGCGGTCGAATGCGGATGCAATATGTTGTTCGGTCATATCTGGTTACCTGTGCTCAGCCGATCCGGCCTGTAATGTAGCTTTCCGTTCGGGGATCCACCGGGTTGGTGAAGATCTGGCCGGTTTCGCCAAACTCGACCAGGTTGCCCAAATGGAAGAAAGCGGTCTTCTGGCTTACACGGGCAGCCTGCTGCATCGAATGGGTCACGATCACCACAGAATATTGCGCGCGCAGCTCATCGATCAGTTCCTCGACTTGCGCCGTTGCAATCGGGTCCAGCGCCGAACAGGGTTCGTCCATCAGCAGAACCTCGGGCTCGGTCGCGACGGCGCGGGCGATGCACAGGCGTTGCTGCTGACCACCGGACAGACCTGTGCCCGGGGCATCCAGCCGGTCCTTGACCTCATCCCAGATCGCACCCCGGCGCAAGGATTTCTCAACGATCTCATCCAGTTCTGCCTTGTTCTTGGCAAGGCCGTGGATGCGAGGGCCGTAAGCGACATTGTCGTAGATCGACTTGGGGAACGGGTTGGGCTTCTGGAACACCATCCCCACTTTGGCGCGCAGCTGCACCGGGTCAACACGCTTGTCATAGATGTCTTCGCCATCCAACAGGATATCACCTTCGACACGGCAAATGTCGATCGTGTCGTTCATCCGGTTCAGGCAGCGCAGGAAGGTGGATTTGCCGCACCCCGACGGGCCGATGAAGGCCGTCACCTTCTTGTCTTCGATCTCCACGTTCACGTCCTTGATGGCGTGGGCATCGCCGTAATAGACCTGAACGTTTTTCGCGGCGATCTTGATTTCTTCGGAGTCCACGGTTCTCTCCACTCGTGTCATGTCGTTCATTTTTGCCTCCACTTACCAGCGGCGTTCAAAGCGGCGGCGCAGGATGACCGCAATCGTGTTCATTGTGACGAGGAAGATCAACAGAATGATGATGCCCCCCCATGCGCGTTCGTAAAAGGCCGGGTCGGCGCGCTTGGACCATTCGTAGATCTGAGCCGGCATGGCCGAGTTCGGGGACAGGAAGCCCGCAACGATTCCGTCGGGCGGGTTCGAGGCGATAAAGCCCACCATCCCGATCAGAAGCAACGGAGCCGTTTCACCCAGCGCCTGCGCCAGACCAATGATGGTTCCGGTCAGAATACCGGGTGCGGCCAAGGGCAGAACATGGTGGAACACCGCTTGCATTTTTGAGGCCCCTACCCCCAACGCTGCATCGCGGATCGACGGCGGCACGGCCTTCAGCGACGCTCGGGTCGATATGATGATCGTCGGCAAAGTCATCAGCGTCAGCACCAGACCGCCAACCAGCGGAGCGGACGTTGGCAGGTGCATGTAGTTGATGAACACGGCCAGACCCAGGATACCGAACACGATGGACGGAACGGCAGCAAGGTTCGAGATATTCACCTCGATAATATCGGTCAGGCGGTTCTGCGGTGCGAATTCCTCGAGATAGATCGAGGCTGCAACACCAATCGGCAATGCCAGCGCCAGCACGACGAACATCATGAACAGCGAACCCAGCATTGAGACGCCGATCCCTGCCGCCTCGGGCCGTTGGTCGGACGCATCGGCGCCGAAAATGAAGTCAGGGTTAAAGGCTTTGTATAGAACACCGGCATCGCGCAATTGGTCGACAAGATCCAGCTGTTCAGCCGAGATGCTTTTGTCGTTCACGATCGACTCGCGACTTACGCGCCCCTTAAGGTAGCCGTCAACGCGGCTGTTGGTCAGAAAGCGAAAGCTGACCGTTTCGCCGATCTTGTTCGGGTTTGCGATGACGTAGTTCCGCAATTCTGCCTGCGCCGCCTTGGACAGGATCTTCCCCATTTCCTTAGGCTTCAGGTCTGTTTGAATGCCTAGCTTTTCAACTTCGGATTCCAGCGCAGCCGAAATTAGCGGTGCGTATCCGAAGGTCGACACTTTCTTGATTTCGTCAATGTTACGGTTGCCCTTTTTGTCCAGCTTGCTTTCCAGCAGGTCCACGTCCAGCTCGACATAGGTTTGCTGAAAGGCGCCGGTTCCGGCGGTGACGATATTCGTCACCAGCACAACCAACATCAGCAGCCCGACGCTGATTGCCGCGATCCCGTAAATCTTGAAACGGGATTCGGCTGCGTTCCGACGCTTGGTTCGGGCATCCTGCTCGAACAGAGAGCCGCCTTTGGGCTTGGCCGCAGGTGCGGAGGCGGGCGATTGGGACAAATCGGTCATTCGTACTGCTCCCGGTATTTGCGTACGATGTAGAGGGCGAGGATATTCAGGCCCAGCGTGATCACAAAGAGTGTCAGACCCAGCGCGAACGCGACCAGCGTTTCAGGGCTGGCAAAGTCGGTATCACCTGTCAACTGGCTGACGATCCGCGTGGTGATGGTGGTCATCGCTTCGAATGGGTTGCCCGAGAACTTTGCAATCGCACCAGCGGCCATCACAACGATCATCGTTTCACCAATGGCACGGCTGGCGGCCAGCAGAATTGCCCCGACGATGCCCGGCAGCGCTGCGGGCAGGATCACATTGCGCACGGTTTCCGAATGCGTGGCCCCAAGGCCGAGAGAACCGTCACGCATGGATTGCGGTACAGCGTTGATGATGTCGTCAGACAGCGAGGACACGAACGGAATCAGCATGATCCCCATCACCAGACCGGCCGTCAGAACCGCGTTGGAACTGGCCATCCAGCCCACCCCCAAAGCGCCACCATCACCAAAAAGGGAAACAAGCGCGGGACCAACCGTCAGCAAGGCAAACAAACCGTAAACGATGGTCGGGATACCGGCCAGAATTTCGAGCAGAGGTTTGGCAATCGACCGGGTCGCACCGGATGCATATTCCGACAGGTAAATTGCGGCGAACAGACCGATCGGCACAGCAACCAGCAGCGCAATCAGCGAGATGTATAGCGTGCCCCAGAGCAGCGGCAGAATCGACAGCTCACTTCCGCCACGGAAGTTGGGGGCCCAGGTGGTTCCCAGGAAAAAGTCTTTCCAGGAATGCAGCTGGAAGAAGTTCATAGTCTCGAACAACATCGACAGAACGATGCCGACGGTTGTCAGGATTGCAATCGACGCGGCGAGCAGCAACAGCGCTAGAACCCCCTGCTCGACCACATTGCGAGCCCGGAAATCCTTGTGCGTTCTGATATAGGCAAAAGCGGCACCAAACAGAGCAATCGCCAGAACGACGACCTGCATTGCCACCTTCCCGGTTGACGTCATGCTGCGGTACTTCTGCGCTGCCACCAAAATTGGCTGTGTGATGTCTTGCGTCAGAACCTGTCCGGACTCTTTCAGCGTTTTGGTCAGGGCTTCGATATCGGCATTGCCATCCCGGGCCTGCGCCTCAGCCATCGCGCCACTGGCCACAGCGCCATCCAGTCCATATGCGACCCGGCGGACCTCGCTCATGACTAGGCCGCGATCTGAACCCTCGGGGATCGCTTGATCAGGAATAAGGCCGGAAACAGTGCTGTTCACGATCATCGGCTGCACCAGCAGCCAGATGATCAGCACACCCAATGCCGGAACCAACGCGGTCAGAGCAACGTTGTAGCCATAGTATGATGGCAGAGAATGCAAATCACGGGCCTCTCCAGCCGCGCTCGCCAATGCACGGGACCGGCCCGCGGAAAATCCAATCACTGCCAGTGCAAGCAGGATAACCAACAGCCAGGATAGCGCCATGAGAACTCCGTAATGATTGCAGAGTAGGAGTCAAAAGGAACCGGGACGCGAAGAAAACGCCCCGGTTCCGTTCATATGAATATTTAGGAACCGCCGCCCAGAACAGTTTCGTTGGCTACGGTTTCCTGTACCTTGACCAGCTCGGGGTCGGATACCAGGCCGTATTCTGCCAGTGGGCCATCGGGGCCTGCGATCTCGTCAGCGACGAAGAACTCGGCATACTCTTTCAGGCCGGGGATCACGCCGATGTGGGCCTTCTTCACGTAGAAGAACAGCGGGCGCGAAACAGGGTATTCGCCAGATGCGATCGACTCGGTCGAAGGAACGATGCCGGACATAGTCGCGACCTGCAGCTTGTCGGTGTTGTTCTCATAGAACGCCAGACCAAAGACGCCGATGCCGTCCTTGTTGCTTTCGATACGGGCCAGTGTTTCGGTGTAGTCGCCGTCGATGTCGACCGAAACGCCGTCGGTACGCAGCGCGATACAGGCTTTTTCAGCGGCTTTCTTATCGTCGCCGTTGGAAGCCCTGTAGACGTCGAAGTCGCCCAGATGCTCACAACCGGCCAGGATCACCTTGTCTTCGAACACTTCACGGGTGCCGTGCTTGGTGCCCGGGATGAAGGCTGCGATCGGCTGTGCCGGGAAGTTCGGGTTCACGTCGGCCCAGGTTTTGTTCGGGTTGTCGACCAGTTCACCGTCAACGACGATCTGAGCGGACAGGGCTTTGTACCAGTCTTCCGGCGTGAACTCGAACGAGTTGCCGTTGATGTCGGATGCGAAAACGATGCCGTCATAACCGATCTGAACTTCGATGATGTCAGTCACGCCCTTGTCGGCACAGGCCTTGATTTCCTTTTCGCGGATCTGGCGCGACGCGTTTGCAACGTCGATGGTGTTTTCGCCAACACCTTCACAAAAACGCTTCAGACCCGCCGAGGAACCGCCCGATTCAACAACCGGTGTCGGGAAGTCAAAGTTTTCACCGAAGGCTTCAGCAACGATCGAAGCGTAAGGCAGCACGGTTGACGAACCGGCAACCTGTACCTGATCACGCGCAGCAGCAGTAGTCGCCGAAACGGCCGCGATGGCCAGTGCAGAAGCCGACAGTTTTACAAAGGACATTTCAGTCTCCTTGACAAAGATATGTAGTGATCATCCCCATGATGATCTTGGGCGAACCCCTAAGAGGCGCGCGTAAGCCTTTTGTGACAGGTGTGTAACAGTTTCATGACAAGCCGGAGGAAAGTTGCATAACTTTGCGCAAAGCTGTCATGCATTTGCCGCAAGGCTTCCGTGAGCAGGTTTCAGGTTTCGCTGTGTCCGATGGGAAGGATCACAGTGAACGTTGTGCCCTGCCCCAATTCGCTTTCCACACGCAACCGGCCGCGATGCCGGTTGACGATGTGTTTTACAATCGCCAGCCCAAGTCCCGTCCCCCCCAACTGACGTGACCGGTGGCTGTCGGCCCGATAAAACCGTTCCGTCAGCCGGGGCAAATGTACTGAGTCGATACCTGGCCCCTTGTCCGCCACCTGAACACGCACAGACGGGCCACGTACGGTCGCGTCACGCTCCAAAAGCTCAAGCGTGACATCAACGACGCCGCCGCTGCTGCCGTATTTGATGGCGTTCTCGATAAGGTTGGTGAAGACCTGACGCAGTTGATCGGCATCACCCGGCAGCGACACGGAATCCGGCGGCGCGTTCAGAGACAAAGCGACTTGCACATCCTCTGCCAGCGGGCGCAGCGTGTTTATCGTTGATTGCAACAGCCCCGTCAGGTCCACTGCTTCCTTTGGCCGGATACGTTCCTCGCTCTCGACCCGGTTTAGCGACAACAGATCGCCCACCAGACGGTTCATCCGGTTCGCCTCATCCATCATGATCTGCAGGAACCGGTCCCGCGCGGCCTCATCCTTTCGGGCCGGGCCACGCAGTGTTTCAATGAACCCCATCAGGGCGGTCAAGGGGGTGCGCAACTCGTGACTGACATTGGCTACAAAGTCCCGCCGCATCTGGCTTGCCTGTTCCAGATGGCTCACGTCCTGAAAGATGGCCAAAACTGCTCCGCCGGAAACGGCACCGACCCCGTTTACGTATCTGCACTGAACCTCGAACGTGGTGTCCTGCGCACCGTCGTTGGACAGATGCTTTGTTCTCGCGGCCCCTTTCGTGCTCAGGCTTTGCTCCATCGCTTCGATAACCTGAGGCTGCCGCAGGATGGTTGCGAAATGCCGGCCATGAATGTTGCGGCCCAACAGAGTTATGGCATCAGTGTTGGCAGCAACGATCCGCTCTGTCTGGTCGACCATCAATGCTGGCATGGGAATGGCCGAAACAAATTCGTTTAGCTGATCTTCTGCCATTGCGCGGCCTTTCTACTTGTCTCTTCAAAAGGCCTATGAAATCGGCTTCAGGGTTTCACGAAATTTCCGCATATTGTCCTGATAGTGCAGCGCGCTGAGTGTAAGCCGCTGCGCCGTCGCCTCATCCACCTGGCGCACGACCTTTCCGGGCGATCCCATGACTAGGGAATTGTCCGGAATCTCCTTGTTTTCGGTGATCAGCGCCCCGGCCCCGATCAGGCAGTTCTTGCCGATCCTGGCCCCGTTCAGAACGATGGCACCCATCCCGATCAAGGTATTCTCACCGATTGTGCAGCCGTGCAGCATGACCTTGTGGCCAATGGTGCAATTGGCCCCGATGGTCAGCGGGAAACCGGCGTCGATATGCATGACGCAGTTTTCCTGCACATTGCTGCCCGCACCCACGCGAATTTCCTCGTGATCGGCGCGGATGGTGCAGCCGAACCAGACCGAGGCGCCTTGCTCCAGCACGACCTTCCCAATCAAATTGGCGTCGGGCGCAACCCAGGTATCCTCGTGAAGTTGCGGTGTGTGTTCGCCCAATGCGTAGATGGTCATGACAAACCCTCGAACTCACTTTGCAATGTCCGCACATGATCCTGCAACGCGGGTTGCTGAATGCGGCGCATTCGCTCGGCGCTGACGATCGTCTTCAGCTTTTCTTCGGTTGCATTCAGATCGTCATTGATCAGCACGTAATCGTAATACCCCCAATGGCTGATTTCGTCCCAGCTTTTGAGCATCCGTTTGGCGATCACTTCTTCACTGTCCTGCCCCCGGCTTTCCAACCTGCGTCGCAATTCCGGAATCGAAGGCGGAAGAATAAAGATCGAAAGCGCATGTTTGCCCAGATCCGAGTTCCGGATCTGCACCTCACCCTGCCAGTCGACATCGAACAGGACATCCTTGCCACTGTTGATCGACTCGCGAACCGGACCTGCGGGAGAGCCATAGAAGTTTCCGAAAACATGCGCATGTTCCAGCATCTGACCGTCTGAAACCTGCTGACGGAACGTGTCTTCGCTTAAAAAATAGTAATCGCGCCCGTGTTCTTCGCCCGGTCGCGGCGCGCGGGTTGTTGCCGAAACTGAAAACTCCAGCTCTGTGTCCCAACTCATCAACCGTTTGGCCAGCGTGGATTTGCCCGCGCCCGATGGCGAGGACAAAATGATAAGAAGGCCTCGTCTATCCGCCATATCCTTACGCTCCGATCTTATTCCACGTTTTGCACTTGTTCGCGCATTTGATCTATCACAGCCTTAAGTTCGAGGCCTACGGCGGTAAGCTCCGCGCTTTGCGCCTTGGAACACAAGGTGTTGGCCTCGCGGTTGAACTCCTGCATCAGAAAATCCAGCTTGCGTCCTACCGCACTGTCCTGCGCCAGCAAAGTGCGGGCGGCGATCACGTGGGCACCCAGTCTGTCAATCTCTTCGGTGATGTCCGCCTTAACGGCGATCAGCGCAAGCTCTTGCGCGACGCGGTCCGGGTCCGCACCCTGAGCGTTGTCCAGAACGCGGGCCAGGTTCTCCTGCAACGCCTCGGCAGCCTTGCCTTTGCGCTTTTCGGCCAACTCAGCCGCCTGAGCTGTCAGCGCCGCGACCTGATCCAGTTGCCCGTCAAGTATACCGGCCAACGCTTTCCCCTCGGCCCGCCGCATGTCGATAAAGGCGCCCAGAAGTGCAGGAAATTCAGACTGAAGATGTGCGACCAAAGGCGCGGCATCGTCCGTATCATTGCCCGCTTCCATCATGCCTTTCAACGCAAGCAAATCTGCGGCACAGGATGGCGCAAGCGTCAAGCCACGCGCTGCAGCCATGTTTTCTGTTCGAGCCAGCGCATCCAATGCCGATTCCATCGCGGTTTCATTCAGCACAAGATCTGGTGCCGTTTCTTCGCGGCTCAGCCGCAACGACAAAGTCACATTGCCGCGGCTAAGAGATTTGGACAGTTCCCCCCGCAAGGCGGCTTCCAATCCGGTCAGCCAATCCGGCAGGCGCAGGCGCATGTCCAGACCCTTGCCATTCACGCTGCGGAGCTCCCACGTCCAGCTATGCGGCCCGAAAGCCCCCTTACCCGAGGCAAATCCGGTCATGGATCTGATCATGCCTGCCCTTTCTGTCGATGCCATTTCCTGCGTGCTTGCCGCACCTAATGCCATAGACCGCCACAGGGCAAGACCTTGCTGTGATTGCGTGAACTCCCGGAAGTTAACCATTCGTTAAAGAATTCCTCCAAAATTGAGTTAACCCGTGCCAATCTTCCTTTCATGGTTGTTGGAACGCCTATGGCCGTAATGCGTAGCATTTTATGAAAATGGCGTTTGATTGGTACGGGGTGACGAAAGTGAAGTCTCTTTTCGGGAATGGTTCCGGGTCCAAATTTGGAAAGATCGTTGCAATGGATCGTTTTGACAGTGGGCGCAGTCTTACTCCGATCCGTCAGGCCGAAGCCTACTGGACGGCTCTTTTAACCGGTGACGGCGTTCCGATGCGGTCACAGATCGACCCGCGCGGACTTGAGAATATTCTGGAATACACCTTTGTTCTTGAACGTATCGCCCCCGGTCTGGCGCGGTTCCGCCTTGCAGGCAGCCATCAGACCAAACTGGCTGGCATGGAAGTCCGCGGCATGCCCCTTACCGCATTTTTCGAGGCCTCTGCGAGGCGGCAGATTACCGAAGTTCTGGAACGGGTTTTTTTCGGAACCCGCGCTGGCAGAGATGGACCTGCTCTCAAAAGGACGTTTGGGCAGCGCGCGTTTGCAGGCACGCATGATCCTTTTGCCACTGAGAAGCGATCTGGGCGATGTCAGCCGGATACTGGGCGTGATGGTCAGCGACGGCACCATTGGTGCCACCCCCAGACGTTTTGCGATCAAGGAAAGTCGGATCCGCGCTGTTTCCGAAATCCAAGCCCCCCAAAACGTACAGAAACAATTGGCCGAGGGGTTTGCCGAGAAACAAGAAGGGTTCAAACACCCCGCCTCTCATTTGCGGCTTGTCGTTTCGCGAAAGGATTGAACTAATCCGATCAAATGAAAACGGCGGGCACCATGGCCCGCCGTTCTGCTTTTCTGGGAAGCACTATCAGCTGGCTTCGCGCTTAACGCGGTCGCGGCGGAGGTTGGTCAGTTCCTCAGCGACCAGGAACGCCAGCTCCAGCGACTGGGACGCATTCAGGCGTGGGTCGCAGGCGGTATGATAGCGGTCTGACAGGTCTTCTTCGGTCACGGCCCGCACGCCACCGGTGCATTCGGTCACGTCCAAACCTGTCATCTCGAAATGAACGCCGCCGGGGATGGTGCCCTCGGCCTGATGCACACCGAAGAAGTCGCGCACTTCGCGCAGGACCGAGTCGAACGGGCGGGTTTTGTAGCCCGTGGCCGACTTGATCGTATTGCCGTGCATCGGATCGCAGACCCAGGTCACCTTGGCGCCCTCTTCCTTGACGGCCTTGATCAGGCGCGGCAGATGCTCGCCCGCGTTACCCGCACCAAAGCGTGCAATAAGGGTCAGGCGGCCTTCTTCATTCTCCGGGTTCAGCCTCGACATCAGAACCTTGAGGTCTTCGGCCGTTGTGGTCGGGCCGCATTTCAGTCCGATCGGATTCTGAACGCCACGGCAGAACTCGACATGCGCACCGTCAGGCTGACGGGTGCGGTCGCCGATCCAGATCATGTGACCGGAGCCAGCCAGCCAGTTGCCGGACGTGGAATCAAGCCGCGTCAGGGCCTCTTCATATTCCAGCAACAGCCCTTCGTGGCTGGTGTAGAACTCAACCGTCGAAAACTCATGCGTTGTATCCGCCGTGATCCCGGCTGCGCCCATGAAATCGATGGTGTCCTGAATACGATCCGCGATCTCGGAATATTTCTGGACATCCTGTTTGTCGGTGAAGCCCAGTGTCCAGGAGTGGACACGGCTCATGTCCGCGAATCCGCCGGTCGAAAATGCGCGCAACAGGTTCAGCGTGGCCGCCGCCTGCGTGTAGGCCTGAAGCATCTTGTCCGGATTCGGAATCCGCGCCTCGGGCGTGAAGGCCAATTCGTTGATGATGTCACCACGATAGCTGGGCAGTTCGACGCCATCCATCACCTCGGTCGGGGCGCTGCGCGGCTTGGCGAACTGGCCGGCCATGCGGCCGACTTTGACCACCGGCACCTTTGCACCATAGGTTAGAACCATCGCCATCTGCAGCATCACCTTGAAGGTGTCGCGGATCGCGTCCGCGCTGAATTGTTCAAAACTTTCAGCACAATCCCCGCCCTGCAGCAGGAAGGCTTCGCCGCGACCGGCGGCACCCAGATGTTGCTTGAGGCGCCGCGCCTCACCGGCAAAAACCAGCGGGGGATACTGCGAAAGCTGGGCCTCGACCTTGGCCAGGGCGGCCGCGTCGGTATAGTCTGGCATCTGAACCCGTGGCTTGTTGCGCCAGTCCGTTTTTTGCCATTCTGTCATAGCTTTGATCTCCGCTGAAGTAGTCAGGTCGCCTCTATACAAAATGTATTGAAGAGTGACCATATCCCATTTGCGCCCCTTGACGCCGCAAACAAGCTTTGGTCATGGTGACTGATAAAGCTGACGCCGGGAAAACGATCACCCGGCGCCGAATCAAGGACATCACGCCATGAAAGAGCAACGCCAAGTTGTCACGGTGCCAGACACTGCGTCCAATCCGCAAAACTTTGTTTTCGTTTTGCTGGACAAATTCTCACTTTTGTCCTTTGCGTCCGCGCTGGACAGCCTGCGGATCGCCAACCGCATGGCCGGTCGCCAGCTTTATACGTGGTCACTGGTGGGCGAAGGCGGTGAGACCGTCAGTTGTTCCGCCGGAACAACCTTCAAACTGGACGCCGACCTGATCGAACTGCGGCGCGACGAGGTTGTCCTGATCTGCGGCGGTGTCGATGTTCAGTCCGCAACCACGAAAAAAGTGCTGAACTGGTTGCGTCGCGAGGCACGCCGAGGGCTCAAGGTCGGCGGGCTGTGTACAGCGGCTTACACGATGGCAAAGGCCGGTCTTCTGGACGGAAAACGGGCGACGATCCACTGGGAAAACTCCGACAGTTTCATCGAGGAGTTCGATGAAGTGGAACTGACCAAATCGGTGTTCCTGATCGACGGCAATCGCATGACGACCGCAGGCGGTACTTCGTCCATCGACCTGATGCTCAAGCTGATCGCTGATGAATTCGGTGAGGATCTGGCAAACGCCGTGGCCGACCAGATGATCTATTCATCGATCCGCACAGATCAGGATACGCAGCGGCTGTCGACCCCGACACGGATCGGTGTGCGGCACCCCAAGCTGAGTCAGGTCATTCTGATGATGGAAAAAAACATCGAAGAGCCGATTTCGCCTTCGATTCTGGCGAAAGAAGTCGGCATGTCGACCCGCCAGCTGGAGCGTCTGTTCCGTCGCTACCTAAGCCGATCACCCAAGCGGTATTATATGGAACTGCGTCTTCACAAGGCCCGCAACCTGCTGATGCAGACGGATATGAGCGTCATTAACGTGGCACTCGCCTGCGGCTTTGCCAGCCCTTCGCATTTCTCGAAATGCTACCGGGCGCACTACAACACGACCCCTTATCGTGAGCGCGGAACGCAAAGCGGGCGGTTGTCGGTTTAAGGGCCGCGCGGTTGGCGCTCTCAGCGTGACATCCTGTAAACCGCGCCCTGCCCCACGGAAATGAACCAGATTGCCCCATCGGGACCTTCGACGATGTCCCGCACACGCTCGGTCATGGGGCCTTTGATCTGTTCCACCTCGCGCAGCGGAGAACCTGCCAGACGCGCGATATAGTCAAACTTGAGCGACCCGACAAAGATATCCCCCTTCCACTTGGGCCACATTTTGCCGGAATAGACAAGCAATCCCGAAGGGGCGATGGAGGGGTCCCAGTAATGTTCGGGCTGCTTCATACCCGGCTTCGACGTGCCTTCACCGATCTTCTGACCGGAATAGTGAACACCGTACGAGATAACGGGCCAACCGTAATTGGCGCCGGGCTGAACCAGATTGACCTCGTCACCACCCTTGGCCCCATGTTCCGACACCCACAAACGGCCCCGGGCGTCAAGCCCTGCGCCCTGCGGGTTTCGATGGCCGTAAGACCAGATTTCAGGCCGTATCGCGGCCTGACCCACGAAGGGATTGTCTGCGGGAACTGAGCCATCGCGATTGATCCGGATGACCGTCCCCAGATGATTGGACCTGTCCTGGGCCGCAGGACGGTCCCCACGCTCGCCCAGCGTCACGAATAATCTGCCATCCGTTGCTTCGACCACGCGCGAGCCGAAATGGCGGCCTCCTGATCCGCCCGGGACGGCCTGGAAAATGATGCGGACGTTGGTGAGCTTTTTGCCGTCTTCCGCAAGACGCGCCACCGCGACCGCTGTGCCGGCACCACCCTGTTGAGCTTTGGAGAAGGTAAGGAAAATCTCTCTGCTACGCGCGAAATCACGTGCGATTGTGACATCCAGCAAACCGCCCTGCCCCGATGCGATCACGGCAGGCACACCCGAGACCAGATGTTTTCTGTCCCCGTCGAAGTACAAAAGATCGCCGTCTCGCTCCGTCACCAGAAATATGTCGTCGGAGATGATCCCGATCGCCCACGGCGTATCCAGCCCGGTGGCCATTTCCTCGACACTTACCGGGCCTTGCGAGGTTTGCAGTTCGTCCGCCCATGCGGTCACAGCAATCCCCAGCATCGAAAGAATCGCGCAAACCCTGATCATCATTACCCTCCTGCTTTGGCCAGACGCCCAAGTTTTGGTTAAACCCAACAAAACAAATAGAGTTCGGACAAGCAAAAGCACTTTTTCGTTAGGACTTTCCTTTTTCGCATTGCTTGCCTAGGGTCATGGCCGGACGTTAACGTTCCAATATGGGAGTAACCTTATGAAAAAGCTGCTAACAGCAACTGCAGCAACCGCTTTGCTGGCCGGTACCGCCATGGCCGAAGATGTCAAACTTGGTATCCTGTTCGGCTTCACCGGCCCAATTGAATCACTGGCACCGGCGATGGGGTCCGGCGCAGAAATGGCGATGGCCGAAGTCACGGAATCCGGCAAACTTTTGGATGGCGCAACCGTCACCGGAACCCGGGCCGATACCGGCTGCATCGACAACGGTCTGGCCACCTCGAACGGCGAACGCATGATTGCCGATGGCGTTGCCGGCATCATCGGCGGCGACTGCTCGGGTGTGACCGGAGCGATCCTGCAGAACGTCGCAATCCCGAACGGCATGGTCATGATCTCGCCGTCGGCAACGTCGCCCGGTCTGTCGACCATGGAAGACAACGGCCTGTTCTTCCGCACCGCACCTTCGGATGCGCGCGAAGGTCAGGTGATGGCAGACATTCTGAAAGACCGCGGCATCAACTCGATCGCTCTGACTTACACCAACAACGATTACGGCAAGGGTCTGGCGGACGCGATCCAGACTTCGTTCGAAGCAGCTGGCGGTGAAATCACCATTGTTGCGGCGCACGAAGACGGCAAAGCCGACTATTCGGCCGAAGTTGGCGCTCTGGCGTCGGCAGGTGGCGATATTCTGGTGGTTGCCGGTTATCTGGACCAGGGCGGTCTGGGCATCATCCAATCGGCACTGGACAGCGGTGCATTCGACACGTTCGGTCTGCCCGGCGGCATGATCGGTGACTCGCTGCCCGCGAATGTGGGACCAGACCTGAACGGCTCGTTCGGTCAGATCGCCGGTTCGGGTGGTGAAGGTGCCGAGAAGTACTTTGCCATGGCCGAGGCCGGTGGCTTCGACGGCTCGTCGCCTTATTCGCCTGAATCCTATGACGCCGCCGCGTTGTTCATGCTGGCCATGCAGGCCGCTGGGTCGACCAACCCGGCCGACTACGGTGCCAAGATCATGGACGTCGCCAACGCTCCGGGTGAAAAGATCTATCCGGGTGAACTGGCCAAGGGTCTGGAACTGCTGGCTGCAGGTCAGGACATCGACTATGTCGGCGCCTCGGGCGTGGAACTGATCGGCCCCGGCGAGAGCGCTGGTTCTTACCGCGAGATCGAAGTGACCGACGGCGAAAACAAGACAGTCAACTTCCGTTGACGCCTCAGCACAACTTATAAATCGAGCAGCCCGGGCCTTGTGTCCGGGCTGTTTCAATGACAAAAGACCGCACCTCTTCTCTGGGGATGGGACAACAAGAACGCCGAACAGGGCGGCAAGGGGATAATATGATCGTCGTCGAAGACGTGCATAAGCATTTCGGCGGGTTTCATGCGGTGGATGGGGCATCGCTGGAAATCCAAAAGGGTTCAATCACCGGTCTGATCGGGCCGAACGGGGCCGGAAAAACCACTCTGTTCAACGTGATCGCCGGGGTACTGCCCCCCACAAGCGGAAAAGTGTTCATGGACGGCGAGGACATCACCGGCCTGCCTCCGCATGAGCTGTTTCACAAGGGCTTGCTGCGCACCTTCCAGATCGCGCACGAATTCTCGTCGATGAGCTGCCGCGAAAACCTGATGATGGTTCCCGGTGCCCAATCAGGGGAATCGCTGTGGAACACGTGGTTCGGACGCAAGCGCATCGCAGATGAGGAACGCGCTTTGCGCGCGAAAGCCGACGAGGTTCTGGAGTTCCTGACCATCGAGCATCTGGCCGACCACAAAGCCGGTCAGGTTTCGGGTGGGCAGAAGAAGCTGCTGGAACTTGGCCGCACCATGATGGTCGACGCCAAGATCGTGTTTCTGGATGAGGTCGGCGCGGGCGTGAACCGCACGCTGCTGATGACCATCGCCGACACGATCCTGCGCCTGAACAAGGAACGCGGCTATACGTTTGTGGTCATCGAGCACGACATGGATTTCATCGGCAAGATCTGCGATCCGGTCATCTGTATGGCCGAGGGCAAGGTGCTGGCCGAAGGTACGCTGGACGAAATCAAGGCCAATGAGCACGTGATCGAAGCCTATCTGGGCACCGGTTTGAAAAACAAGGACAAGCTGGAGGCCCAAACATGACCGCTGGCACGAGCGACAATCCCTATCAGGATGACCACGGCAACAAGGACGCCTCGATCACCAACACCCGCGGTGCCGGCACCATGACGCCTGCACACAGCAAAAGCGGCGAAACCCACAGGGTCGAAGGTGGTCCCTTTCTGATCGGCGACACGATGACGGGTGGCTACGGCAAGGGTCCGGATATTCTGCATGACTGCACCATCGCCGTCGACAAGGGCGAAATCGCCGTGATCGTTGGCCCGAACGGAGCCGGCAAATCGACCGCAATGAAGGCCGTTTTCGGAATGCTGGACGTCCGGTCCGGTTCGGTGCGACTGGACGGCGAGGATATTACCAACCTCACCCCGCAGGACCGTGTGATCCGGGGGATGGGGTTTGTGCCGCAGACCTCGAACATCTTCACTTCGATGACGGTGGAAGAAAATCTGGAGATGGGCGCCTTCATCCGGCGCGACGACATCAGTCAGACGATGGAGCAGGTCTATGACCTGTTTCCCATCCTGCGCGACAAACGCAACCAAGCCGCCGGAGAGCTGTCGGGTGGACAGCGCCAGCAAGTCGCCGTGGGCCGTGCGCTGATGACTCAGCCCAAAGTTCTGATGCTGGACGAACCGACCGCCGGAGTCTCACCCATTGTGATGGATGAGTTGTTTGACCGGATCATCGAGGTTTCCCGCACCGGGTTGCCGATCCTGATGGTGGAACAGAACGCCCGTCAGGCGCTGGAGATCGCGGACAAGGGATATGTGCTGGTTCAGGGGCGGAACGCCTATACCGGCACGGGCAAGGAACTGCTGGCCGATCCCGAAGTTCGTAAGAGTTTTTTGGGGGGGTGAGAATGCGACCACTACACTCCGCTGCCATCGCCAATCTTCTAGCACCACAGTCTTTGAAAGCTCAAACAAAATCAATCTCGGAGAACGGGTCTTCAGTCCGTTCTCGTCACACTTCTACCGTCGGAGAGTTCGTAATCTCCCAATGGCATGGAAAATGCTCGTCATTCGGAGGAGCAAATTAATGGACTTTCTCAACGCCTTTGTGGCGCTCTCCAACTTCGTCCTTGTTCCCGCGATCGCCTATGGCAGCCAGTTGGCGCTGGGCGCGTTGGGGGTGACGCTGATCTATGGCATCCTTCGGTTCTCGAACTTTGCGCATGGCGACACGATGGCCTTTGGTGCGATGATTGCCGTGCTGGTCACATGGGGCCTGCAGGCCGCCGGGGTCAGTTTCGGGCCGTTGCCGACCGCTCTGCTGGCCCTGCCCTTTGCCATTTTGGGCTGTATCGTTCTGGTGCTGATCACCGACCGGCTGGTCTATCGTTTTTACCGAGAACAAAAGGCCAAGCCGGTCATTCTGGTGATCGTTTCGATGGGCGTGATGTTCATCATGAATGGGCTTGTGCGTTTTATCATCGGCCCGGACGACCAAAGGTTCTCGGACGGCGCCCGGTTCATTGTTTCGGCGCGAGACTTCAAAGCGATGACCGGCCTGCAAGAAGGGCTGGCGATCAAGACCTCTCAGGGCATTACTGTGATCGTGGCGGTTGTTGCCGTGGCGCTGCTGTTCTGGTTCCTGAACAAAACCCGCACCGGTAAATCGATGCGGGCCTATTCCGATAACGAGGATCTGGCTCTGCTGTCGGGCATCAACCCTGAACGTGTGGTGATGATCACTTGGATCATCGTGGCTGCGCTGGCGACCACGGCGGGTGTGCTTTACGGCCTCGACAAAAGCTTCAAGCCCTTTGTCTATTTCCAGCTTCTACTGCCTATCTTTGCCTCGGCGATCGTAGGCGGGCTTGGCAACCCTCTGGGCGCCATCGCGGGCGGGTTCATCATCGCGTTTTCCGAAGTGACGATCACCTACGCGTGGAAAAAGGTACTGACCTATCTGGCGCCGGAAAGTCTGGAGCCGTCAGGCTTGGTCCAGTTCCTGTCCACCGATTACAAATTCGCCGTCAGCTTTGCGATCCTGCTGATTGTGCTGCTGTTTAAGCCCACGGGTCTGTTCAAGGGGAAAGTGATATGAGCGAGCCCGTCAAAAACACACTGCTATTTGTTGTCGTTGGCGCTCTGATCCTGCTGACCGGGTTCACGCAAAGCTGGAACGCGGCGATCCTGATCATGAACATGGGCCTGATCTCGGCCATCATGTCGATTGGGGTGAACCTGCAATGGGGCTTTGCGGGCCTCTTCAATGTCGGCGTCATGGGCTTTGTTGCGCTGGGCGGGCTGGCTGTTGTGCTGGTTTCGACCGCGCCAACGCCGGGAGCCTGGTCCGGTGGTGGCTTTGGCGTGATCCTCGCGCTGTTGCTGGGGGCCGCAACCGTTGTTGCGGCCGTGATGGTTGCACAGAAGATGCCCAAGGGGCGCACACAGACCCTGGCAATCATTGGTATTCTGGTCGTTGGTTTCTTTATCTACCGCGCCATCTTCGATCCCAACGTTGCCGCAATCGAGGCGATTGACCCTGCCGTTGCAGGCAATATCGGCGGTCTGAACTTACCCGTGCTGCTGGCCTGGCCTGCTGGTGGGCTGCTGGCCGCCGGAGCGGCCTGGCTGATCGGCAAAACCGCACTGGGTTTGCGCTCGGACTATCTGGCAATTGCGACGCTCGGTATTGCCGAGATCATAATCGCGATCATGAAGAACGAGGACTGGCTGGCGCGTGGTGTCAAGAACGTCTACGGCATTCCCCGCCCTTCCCCTGTGGTCGGGTATGAGGTCGACCTGCAGAATGACCCCGGCTTCGTTGCCCGTGCCGAATGGTTCGGACTGGACCCGGTGACGGCTTCAACACTGTCCGTTAAACTTGGCTATTCCTTGCTGTTCCTAATTGTCCTTCTGGTTCTGCTTTGGATGGCGCAGATGGCATTGAAAAGCCCGTGGGGTCGCATGATGCGCGCCATTCGCGACAACGAGGTCGCCGCCGAGGCGATGGGCAAAGACGTCACCCGCCGCCACCTGCAGATCTTCGTTCTGGGCTCGGCCATTTGCGGCATAGCGGGCGCGATGATGACGACGCTGGACGGGCAACTGACGCCAGGCACCTACAACCCGCTGCGGTTCACCTTCCTTGTCTGGGTCATGGTGATCGTGGGCGGATCGGGCAACAACTTTGGCGCCGTCCTTGGTGCGTTCCTGATCTGGTTCCTTTGGGTTCAGGTAGAGCCCATCGGTCTGTGGCTGATGAATCTGATCACTGCGGGTATGCCTGACGGAAGTGCACTCAAAGCGCACCTGATCGACAGCGCCGCGCATATGCGGTTGTTTACCATGGGATTGATTCTATTGATTGTTCTTAGATTCAGCCCGCGTGGTTTGATCCCCGAAAAATAATTTCAAACTTCTTACAATTAAGTGAACCGCGCCGGCTATCCGGCGCGGTTTGTTGCATCGATAGGAAAAACTGACTAGACGGGTATATCAGCCAGATGGTTTCTGGCTGTTGTTCGGCACTCACTCACACTTAAACCGCCGATCTGTAACGATTTTGTATGTTAACCTAGAAAAGTTGTGTTCCACCATGAAAGCACCAACCACCAAAGCAGCACTGGTTCTGCCTGTTCTCGCGGCTATGACAGCCTGCGTTCCGTCCCCAGAAAGCCTTGAAACAACACCTGTCCAGATCCAAACACCAAAAGGGGTTGTGACCTGCCAGCTCTATACTCTGAACCGGGTCATTTGGGATCGGGCCATCGACTATCCGGCAACTAAGATGTCAGTCGCCGAGGCGGACGCATACTGCCGACAGGAAGGTCAGCGCCGCCTCAATTAGAAACGGCGCATTCACTCAGCGATTGCGAAACAACCCGCCAAGTATGCCACGCACGATGCGACGGCCGGTCGTCCCTTTCAGTTCCTTGATCACCGCCTGACTCATGGCTGATGCAAACGTGTCCTGTTTCCGCGAAACGCGGGAAGAGGATCGGCTGACGCGCTGCCCGGAATATCTGCGGGCCGCGGCAAACTCGCGCTCGGCAGGTGTCTGTGTTTCAAACAGATCTTCTGCCTCGGCAGCTTCGGCTTCCTTTGCTGCTGCGTCGGCCCGGGCCTGAAGTATTTCAAACGCCGACTTTCGATCGACGGGCTGATCGTATTTTGCCCGCATCCCCGACGCATCAATGATCGCCTGCCGTTCGGTTTGCGTGATCGGGCCAAGCTGTGACCCCGGTGGCCGGATCAATGTGCGCTCGACGATCCCGGGTATGCCCTTCTTCTGCAGCATTGACGTTACCGCCTCACCCACACCGACCTCTCGGATGGCTTCCTCGGTATCGAACTCGGGATTCTCACGATAGGTTTCCGCAGCCAACCGCAGGTTCTTGCGATCCCGTGCCGTGAAAGCCCGCAAGGCATGCTGAATGCGGTTGCCCAACTGGCCCAGAATATCCTCGGGTATGTCGGCCGGGTTTTGGGATATGAAATACACACCGACTCCCTTTGACCGGATCAGGCGCGCGACCTGTTCAACTTTGTCCACCAGAACCTTCGGGGCATCATCGAACAGCAGATGGGCTTCGTCGAAAAAGAAAACCAGTTTGGGTTTCTCGGGGTCGCCCACTTCGGGCAGTTCTTCGAATAGTTCGCTCAGCAGCCACAGCAGGAACGTTGCGTATAGTCGAGGCGCGCCCATCAATTTGTCCGAGGCCAGAATATTCACCATCCCCTGCCCGTTCTGATCGGTTCGCATCAGATCCGCCAGATCCAGCGCTGGCTCTCCGAACAGTTTGGTTCCGCCCTGGTTTTCAAGAACCAGCAAGCGGCGCTGAATCGCCCCGATCGACGCTGTAGATACATTGCCGTATCGCAGGGACAGCTGCGCGCGGTTTTCACCGATCCAGACCAGCAAAGCCTGCAGGTCCTTGAGGTCCAACAGCGGCATCCCTTCTTCGTCGGCCACACGAAATGCGATGTTTAGGATTCCTTCCTGTGCCTCGCTCAGTTCCATCAGGCGCGACAGCAGCAAGGGGCCCATCTCGGTGACTGTGGTTCGGACCGGATGTCCCTGCTCGCCAAACAGGTCCCAGAAAGTTACCGGGCAGGCAGCGTAGGCGAAATCAGTCAGCTCGATGCGTTGCGCGCGATCCTGAAACGCCTGATGCAATTTGTGATCCGGGCTTCCTGACAAGGCCAGACCAGACAGGTCACCTTTGATATCTGACAGAAACACAGGCACGCCCGCCTTAGAGAAACCTTCGGCCAGAATTTGTAGCGTAACGGTCTTGCCTGTCCCGGTGGCCCCGGCGATCAAACCGTGTCGGTTGGCATACTTCAGCGTCAGGCCCTGCGGTTCAGCGTAATCCTTGCCACCGCCACCCAGGAAAATACTGTTGTTCATGAATTATTCGCCTTGCTTATCACCGATCCCACGACAGCATACAAAGTTAACCTTTGACTGCGATAGTTTATTTGCCGCCTCATGGGCGAAGGCTCCGGGGTGGCAGACTTCCTCCCTGTCGACTGGCCGTGCCTTCGGGCACGGCATTTTTGATTTCGGCCCGCATTAAAATGAACTGGTCAGTATATTAAAAATTCAGGTTAGCAGTTGACCCGTGCGCCCCCCTTTCGTAACGTCTGCGTATAAATAAGTCGGCCAGTCCGACGGGGAGAAAATTCTAGGAAGGGAGCCGCTCCACCGGCTCCCTTTTCCATTGGCCCGGACTTTGTAAATAACAGAACAAATGGGCAAGAATCCGTTCACATCCGTCCAATAATGCAGCTTAGTGACTGACACCCTGTTTTAACGATGATAGACCGGGCAAAAAGCTCAATCACGCAACCGAGGCACTCATGATCAAGAACATCCTGTCTTTCAGCCTTGTTTCCGCGGCACTCTGGTGCAGCACCGCAGCCGCGCAGGAAACATCTCAGGACGACCAAACTCCGGCAGAGACACCGCAGACGGAAGCGGCTTCCGATCTGGACCTGGGCGAAACCGGTCCGCGCGTAGGTGAACAATACGTCAAAGAGCAAAGCGGCGACTGGGAAATCAGATGCCTCAAAACAGAAGCAGGTAAGGACCCCTGCTTGCTGCGGCAGACGCTGTCCGGGCAAGAAGGCCAGCCAATTGCGGAGATATCGGTCAACAAATTGCCCGAAGGTGTCGCAGCAGTTGCAGGCGCAACAGTCATTGTACCGCTCGAAATCATGTTGCAAGCGCAACTGGCTTTGTCGATCGATGGCGCTCCGGGGAAACGTTATGACTACCACCATTGCAACCCCATCGGCTGCGTGGCCCAGCTTGGGTTCACTCAAGGCGATGTCGATGCCATGAAGGCGGGCAGCACGGCCAAAATGTCTGTCGTCTCGGTTCTGGCACCCAACCAACTTCTTGAGATTGAGATTTCTCTGGCAGGGTTCACTGCAGGATTCGACAAGTTGGAAATCAACTGAACATCATCCGGACCAACAATCAAAGACGCCGCCGAATAATCTTCGGCGGCGTTTTTGGTTGGTAAGCTATTTTGGCTTCAGATCCGCTTCAATGCCAGGACTGCATTCAATCCGCCAAAGGCAAACGCGTTGCTGAGTGCAACGTCAACTTTTGCTTCGCGCGCAATATTAGGGACCACATCCAGCGCACATTCCGGATCAGGCTCCTCATAGCCGATTGTCGGGGCAACTATCCCGTCCCGCAAAGCCATGATGCAGGCCAGCAGTTCCACCGCTCCGGTCCCGCCGATCAGATGTCCATGCATGGACTTTGTGGACGAGATCATAAGATCATCCGCATGCGGTCCAAAAACGTCCGCGACCGCTGCACATTCAGTTTTGTCGTTGGCGGCGGTGCCGGTCCCATGGGCGTTAATGTAGCCCACTTCGCTCGCGTTCAGCTTTGCATCAGCCAGGGCCCCGGCCATCGCACGGGATGCCCCCTGTTTGCTGGGCATGACAATATCGGATGCATCAGACGACATTGCAAAACCCACAACCTCGCACAGGATGTCAGCGCCGCGCGCACGCGCATGTTCATATTCTTCAAACACGAACACCCCGGCGCCCTCGCCCTGGACCATACCGTTTCGATTGGCGCTGAACGGTCGACATGCGTCCTTGGACATCACACGCAGGCCTTCCCAGGCCTTTACGCCCCCGAAACACAACATGGATTCCGAACCGCCTGTGATCATCGTGGGCGCAGCCCCGCTGCGAACCATTTGGAAAGCCTGTGCCATAGCATGATTTGACGAGGCGCACGCCGTCGAAACGGTAAAGCTCGGGCCTTTGAGGTTATGCTCCATTGACACATGGCTGGCGGCTGCGTTGTTCATCAACTTGGGAACAACAAAAGGATGAACACGGTTCTTGCCGTCTTCGTAGACTGACCGGTAATTGTCGTCCCATGTGGAAACACCGCCACCGGCCGTTCCCAGAACGACACCGGAACGCGCCGCAAGGTCGCCATGAAATTCGATCCCGGACTGATCGATGGCCTCTTTGGCAGCCGTCAATGTGAATTGGGTAAACCGATCATAGAGCGACATTTGCTGGCGATTGAACCGGCCTTCGGCCTCGAACCCCCTGACCTGCCCACCGATCTTGATAGCCAAACGATCGACATCGCGAAACTCAAGTTCAGAGATGCCGCAGCGGCCTTCGCGCATGGCCTCTAGTGTATCGGGAACGGAATGGCCCAGCGAGTTGATCGTGCCCGCCCCGGTAATGACAACGCGTTTCATGAGGCTCAGTCAGACCTTTTCCGACACAAGCTTTTCGATACCTGAAATGATAGCTGCAACATTTGAGATATCGAAATCGCTGGCCGTCGGTTCGTTGGCATTGAACGGCACCGAGATGTCGAACTCTTCCTCGATAGCAAAGATGCTTTCAACCAGGCCCAGACTGTCGATACCCAGGTCCTCGAGCGTACTTTCGGGCGTCACATCCGAAGGCTCCAGCACGGCTTGCTCAGCAATGATGGAGATGACGCGGTCGGTGATGCTCATATCGGTCCTCTGATTATCACGGTGGTTGTGATTTAATCGCTCGAAGACTGTTTGAAAACAGCCTTTTTCAGCGCCTCTACGTCACGCGCCATGCGCGGCAAGCGGCGTTGGGCCTTGTAGATATCGGTATGAGATTCCATTTTTATGCCCGGATAACCCATAATTACCCGCCCGGCCGGAACATTGGACAGGATCTTGGTGCCCCCGCCGGCAATCACGCCATCCCCGATGAAAATGTTGTCCACGACGCCGGTCTGGCCACCCAGAACAACATGATTTCCGATCTCAACGGACCCCGAAACACCGGTCTGCCCGCATAACAGGCAGTCCTGCCCAACGCGCGTGTTGTGTCCCACGTGGACTAGGTTATCCAGCTTGGAACCCGATCCGATCACGGTGTTGCGTATGGTGCCGTTGTCAACGGTGCAGTTCGCGCCGACCTCAACATCATCGCCGATTTCCACCGCGCCCAGCGAATGGATCCTCAGCCAGTTCTGGGCCTTGGCATCCCCCGCATCTCCCATCGTTTTGCGAACGTTTTCCACGCCAGACACTTCCGGAGTGACAAAGCTGAACCCGTCGCTGCCAATGCGCGCACCCGGTTGCGCGACAAAGCGGTCACCGATCCTTGCACGTGCACCGATGCTGACCATTTCTCGCAGAACCGCAGATTCTCCCAGAACGGCGTCCATTCCGACAACACAATGCGCGCCGATAACTGAACCGGCCCCAATGCGAGCCCGCGCACCAATGACCGTAAGTGGGCCAATGGAAACGTTTTCGGCAATCTCTGCGGTCGAATCGATTACGGCCGAAGGGTGAATACCCGGAGCGACCCCCTGGCCTCGGTCCAGCATCGCCGTAATTCCTGCCATCGCCATCCGCGGGCGCGGCACAAAGATAGCGGCCTGCAAGCCCATCCCCTGCCAGTCCGCGCCTTCCCACACAACCGCCGCCTTTGCCGACCCGCCGGACAGTGCGTCGGCGTATTTGGGCGACATGGCCATGGCCAGATCATCTGCGCCTGCATCTCGGGGTTCGGCGGCACGATAGACGATCAGGCTGGTATCGCCCTGGCATTCGGCGTCCAGCGCTTCGGCGATTTGCTTGATTGTGAATTGCATAGAGGGCTTCCTTGTATCAGGACTTGCCCCAGTGATTACCCCTGAACGTCCGGCAGGACCACCCCTGCCTTTTGCAGAGCCTCCCAGATCTTGCGATCGCGGTCGTAGACATCCCGGCGGTACTGAACTTCACCCTTTGGACCGACATACGCCGTCCGATAGATGATGTGAACAGGAACCGACTGCGCGAGGTTTACCTTTGTTTCCTTGCCGGTATTCAGAACCCTGTGAAAAAAAGCCTTGGGGTCCTCTTCCTGCCGGGCCAGCAAGGCATAGGCGAACTCGAAGGGCTGCGCCAGGCGGATGCAGCCATGCGAGAAAGCGCGAACCTCGCGGGCAAACAGGTTTTTATGCGGCGTATCATGCAGATAGATGTTGTGCTTGTTTGGGAACATGAACTTCACCAGGCCCAACGCATTGCTTTTGCTGGGTGGTTGCCGCATCGCGAACGGAAAATCCCGTGCAGTGAATTGCGTAAAGTCCACGGCGCCACGATTGACCTGACGGCCACTTCGATCCGTGATCTGGATGTGACCGACCGCATTAGGGTTGGACTGAAGTTTTGGCAAATATTCCTTGGTGATGATCGAGCGTGGTACGTACCAGCTCGGGTTGATCACCATGTGTTCCATCATGTCCGAGAATTCGGGACTGCGCCGATCATGGGTGTTCTTGCCGATTACGGCCCGCGTCTCAAATGATACCTGACCTTCATCCACGATCTTCGCCGAGAAGTCCGCCTGATTCACCAAGATATGACGCGCGCCTCGTGAGTGTGGCAACCAACGCTCCCGCTCAAGCGCGACGTAGACAGCTTTGAGCCTGTCGCTGGCCGGACGGTTGATTTCGGTCAGGGTTCCATTTCCGGCAACGCCATCCGCTTCGAGCCCATGGGCAGTCTGAAACGCCCGCACGGCCCCCAGCATTGCGGCATCAAATTCCGGGCTGGCGGTTGGTCTCAGGTAACCCATAGCCACCAAACGGTCACGCAACCGAATGACATTGGGTCCGGTATCACCGTATTCGAGTTTTGCAACTGGTACAGTCGGCCCCCAACCGCCCTGCTCAACCAGATTTTCAAGGACCATTTTCTGTTTCAGCAAAGACCGGTATTGCAGGGACTCTGGCACCAGTTGTTCTATGTACGTCGCCCCTGTGGCTGATGCGACACCTTGCAAATGTAACTGCGGCGACCTGCGATCGACTTCGCGCACCAAACCATCGTCAATCTGTGAAGGGCTCAACACGCCCGAGTACATATCCGTAGCATAACGCAGGAAAACCCGGCTCAAATCCGCTTCGACTGAACCCAAGTCCCTCTGGGAACGGGCAGCGCGCATCTGGTCCAGCAGAGCCTGGACATCATAACGCGCATCCGGCAACCCGTGGAACGCGGCATTGGACAGGGCCTTAATCAAAGCAGTCCGGCGTTCAGCATGCTGTTCGGTCTGCCCAACCCAGATCGGCGAAAACCCGTTTGTTTTGTAGTATTCAGCCAGCGAAGACCCCGAATCCAACGACTCGGCAACCGCCATGCGGAAGGCGGTCGGTGGGTTTGTCTCGGAATCGGCAAAGGCCGCTGCTGCTGCGAAACAGGCGGTCGCGAGGATACTGGTACAGGTCCGGAAAACAGAAAACATGAGATGGCCTTGGTTATTCAATGCTTTGCACCGATACACTCAGCGCCGAGCCAGTATGATTGGCGGACCGCCCGATTGTCTATTCACAAATTCATCAAATCTGCGCTTCTAACATCTGCTGATGCGTGATTGCATCGCCTTGGAAAGTGATTTCCCTAACCTTCTGTAATATATGCATCGCTGCATCAGTTGCGCAAAAACCTGCCGATATTTCCCCCTTGAATTGGTGTATCCGAAAGATTTCTTGGCGGACGAATCCGTCTGTGTCATAACTTCCGCATCTGGGATGGGAAAAAATTAATACGGCGCACGTAACATCGTGTGCAGGCAGGAACTAGTACGGGACGAAAAACGAAATGACCAAGAGCAGTGCTTCGGGCTTGACCCGGCGCGCCCTATTGGGTGCGTTCGCGGCCACAGCGGTAGTAGCCGCACCGACCTATTCCAATGCAGCAGGATTCCTTCGCGGCGGCGGTGATATTCGCCGCATTCGCATGTATTCCGGGCGCACCGGTGAACGCATCGACATGATTTACTGGGTTGACGGCAATTACATCAAAGACGCCGTCAAGGAAGTGAACCACTTCATGCGCGACTGGCGTACCGATCAGTCCAAGTCCATGGACCTGCGCACAATTGACATCATGGCCGCATCTCACAACCTGCTGGATGTCAACGAACCCTATATGCTGTTGTCCGGCTACCGGTCCCCTCAGACTAACGCGATGCTGCGATCGAAATCCCGCCGCGTTGCCAAGAATTCCCTGCACATGAAGGGTCAGGCGGCTGACTTGCGGTTGTCTTCACGCTCGGTTTCGCAAATGGCCAAAGCCGCCATTTCCTGCCGCGCGGGGGGCGTCGGCAAATACTACCGCTCGAATTTTGTCCACATGGACTGCGGCGAGGTTCGCAGCTGGGGCGGCTAAACACTACGTACAATTTCGAAGTGACGAGCGCCTTTGGGCGCTCTTTTTTTTAGATGAAGGCACGCATACGTTGGGAGTTCGAACAGAGCATTTGCAGCGGAAACGCTACTCGCTCATGTGCCCGAAACATCTAATTTAGATAAATGGCGCACCTGAGAGGATTCGAACCTCTGGCCTCTGCCTTCGGAGGGCAGCGCTCTATCCAGCTGAGCTACAGGTGCCTTGGCCGTTAGCTAACCTTGTTCCGTTCCGGGTGCAACTGCAAATCTGTCGCCCGACATCAGGTTTCACGCGAACAGATCGTGGGCCAGTTCCAGTGCATCGATCAGTGTGTCGACCTCGTCAGTGGTATTGTAAAGCCCGAAGCTGGCGCGGCATGTGGCCGTTACCCCCAGATGATCCATCAACGGACCGGCGCAGTGATGACCGGCGCGAACGGCGACGCCTTTTTTGTCCAGAATGGTCGACACATCATGCGCGTGCCCTGCCCCGTCCAGTGTAAAACTGAAAATAGCGGCCTTGTCCGGGCGTGTGCCCTGCACTTGCACCCAGTTCAGGCCGGTCAGACGCTGCATGGCATAGTCCCGCAAGGCGGATTCGTGGGCGGCAATGTTCTCCATCCCCAGATCCATCATGTAATCCAACGCCACACCCAGTCCGATTGTCTGAACGATCCCGGGTGTACCGGCCTCGAACTTCATCGGCGGATCGTTATAGATCACCTGATCTTTGCTGACCTCTTTGATCATGTCGCCGCCGCCGATAAAGGGGCGCATTTCGGCCATGCGTTCGGACTTGATGTAGATCGCACCTGAACCGGAGGGGCCGTACAGCTTGTGCCCGGTGATGGCATAGAAATCACAGCCGATATCCTGAACGTTGACAGGCATGTGCACGGCACCCTGACTGCCATCCACCAGAACAGGCACCCCTTTTGCGTGGGCTCCTTTTGTGATCGCCTTCACGTCAACGACCGTTCCCAGCACGTTCGAGCATTGCGTCACAGCAACAAGCTTTGTGCGCGGTGTGATGGCATCAATCACGGCCTGCGGGTCCAGTCCGCCGTCCGGGCCCACATCGACCCACTTCAAGACCACGCCCTGACGTTCGCGCAGGAAATGCCAGGGAACGATATTGGCGTGATGCTCCATGACACTCAGAACGATTTCATCCCCGGCTTTCAGGCGCGGCATGGCCCAGCCATAGGCGACAAGGTTGATGCCTTCGGTTGTGCCGGAGTTCAGAACGATTTCATTCTCGTTCGCCACACCCAGAAACCGGGCAACCGTGCCGCGGACGGCCTCATACTTTTCCGTTGCAAGGTTGGACAGATAGTGCAGACCGCGATGCACGTTCGAGTATTCCTCGGCATAGGCGCGGGTAACTGCATCAATTACCACCTGTGGCTTCTGCGCCGAGGCACCATTGTCCAGATAAGTCAGGGGTTTCCCATTCACCTCTCGCGACAGGATGGGAAAATCAGAGCGGATTCTCTGAACATCATACATGGTCATATTCCCTATACGGGCCCACTTGGGGTCAGGAGGAGGACAAAAGGTATCGCAATCAGCGCGGCCAGTAAGATCAGGCCAAACGCCTTTCCCAAGGATGCGAACTGATGCGCCTCGTTTAGGAAATGCAGGGTGATATAAAAACTGACCAACGCCGTTGCCAGCAACATCGGAACCATCAGGAACGGCAGTGTCATTGCAATGACCAGCGTAGCCAGCAAGGCAAGTATCTGGAGGAACTGCAGCCAGATCATCAGAACCATGATGTCTTCAAACGTGGCGCGTCCGCCCAGAAGTCGTCCGACAAACAGAAATGACGCGACGCTCAGCAGCATTGCACCCGCTGACGTTACCAGATTCATGAGGACCGGACCGGGTGCCTGCGCCACATTCGGGCCAGACAGCCACACAAAGTAGTCAAGGCCAAACTGCACAATGGAGTTGAGCACGACAGCTAGAAAAAACGCCAGCCACAGGATCTCGCGCCCTGGGCGTAGTTTCATCAGGCGTCGGGCTGCCTCGGCCGGGCTGACCAAAGTCATCACCGCGAGGTTCCCCAGAAAACTCAGATTCATGTCTCAGGCCTCTGTGCTTGTCTGAGGCCTGACAACCAGAACCAGACAAAGACTGCAACCCAAAGTAGCCCAACTACGGACAAGGTCGGCCCCGGACCGATAAATCCGGCCACCAATCCGTTCAAAAGAACCAGCGGCGCGGACGACAATAAAGCCCAAAACAAAGCCAACCGCGCGCCGTAGGCGGAACCGCTCCCACCCATAAGCCGTGCCGCCCAATGAGACACAAGGGCCACAAAATACAGAAGCAATGGCAGGATGATAACCGACCCCAACAAGGCGCCGCCCAGCAGCATGTTCAGCTCGACACCTTCCAGGTGCGCGCGCCGCGCCATTCCAGGCATCTGCGCGATAAAGGCGATTGTGCAGAACGCCATGACAAAAGCCAGCGCCCGGTCTTCCCGTGGTCCCATATCCAGAAGCCGGCGCATGACACGCCCCGGCCCCCTGTACGTGGCCACGATATCCGTCGTCACAGGCATCAGCTGCGACGCGCCAGCCAGCCTTCCAGACGGGTCACGATGGCTTGGGCAAGCACCTCGTTTTCAATCTCGTCCACCGCTTCGGCCAGAAAGGCCAGCGTCAGCATGTTCGTGGCGTCTTTGAGCGATACCCCACGCGAACGCAGATAAAACAAGGCCGTTTCGTCAATCGCACCCGATGTGGACCCGTGCGAACAGGCCACATCATCGGCGTAGATTTCCAGTTCGGGCTTAGCCAGAAACTGGCTATCATCATCCAGCAACAAGGACTGGCTGATTTGATAGCCGTCAGTTTTCTGGGCCCCCGCTTTCACAAGGATTTTGCCCTGGAACACGCCTGTTGCGCCATTCCGCAGAACTTTCTTGAAGACCTGGCGGCTTTCACAATTTGCCGCGTCGTGCGTCACGAACACCGTGTCGTCGTGATGGAAATTACCGTCTCCGACGCAGGCCCCCGCTACATGAGCAACTGCGTCATCGCCCGTCAGCTCGACCACTTGCTCGTTTCGCGTCAGAACTCCGTTCACCGTCAGAGTAAAGGATTTGTAAACCGACTCGTGGCCCAGACACGTGAACATATGCGTGGCTGCGCGGCGCTCATGATCCCGACCCTGCGCGCGCACGTGATGCAGCGTGCCGCCGTCGGCAATGTCGATCTCCATGCATTTGTTAAACCGTGAAGCTGCCGGACCGTTTTCCAGAATGGTCACCTCGGCCCCGCTTTCAACGCGCACGATGTGATGCAACATGGCATCCGAGGTTTCAGAGGCATGCTGATAGATCAGGCTGATTGGCTTGCTGGGCGTGCCAGTCACGTGAATCGCAACACCATCGGCCGCAAAGGCCGTATTCAGCGCCGCCAGAGGCCGTTGAACCGGAGTTTGCCCGCGCGCTTCAAGAACGCCGTACAACTCCTTGGCCCAATGGATATCTTTGCAGCAGATGTCTTCGATCCGATCGATCGTCACACCTTCAAGCGTCAGGTCATCGGAATCCTCAGCGCTGAACACACCGTCGATGAACACGATTTTCAAACGGTCAAGATCATGGAACAGCAACGGCTCATCGGACCGGAACAGAGCGGCCTGAGGGGCCTCGGGCGAAATCAGCGTGTCCGGACGTGTGTATTTCCAATACTCATCGCGCCGTCCCGGCAGGCCCATTTCCAGAACCCGCGCCAGCGCATCTTCGCGGGCGGCACGCGTGCATCCGGCGTCGGGCATGACCAGGCTGGCCAGCCGAGCCTCTGTCGCGGTTTGTTTAACTTCGGGCAGCCCCATCAGTTCACCTCGGCCAGAATGTCGGCATAGCCGTTGTTTTCAACTTCCAGCGCCAGTTCCGGGCCGCCGGTTTTGACGATCCGACCGTCTGCCATGATGTGCACGACGTCGGGTTTGATATGGTCCAGCAGACGCTGATAGTGAGTAATCACCAGGAAACCACGGCCTTCGTCGCGCAGAGCGTTTACACCTTCGGCCACCAGTTTCATCGCATCCACGTCCAGACCCGAGTCCGTTTCGTCCAGGATGCACATCTTAGGCTCCAGCATCGCCATCTGCAGAATTTCGTTCCGCTTCTTCTCACCACCCGAGAAGCCGACGTTCACCGGACGCTTGAGCATATCCGCGTCGATCTTCAGCGATTTCGCCTTGGCGCGTACTTCTTTCAGGAAGTCGGCGGCCGACAGTTCGTCTTCCCCGCGCGCCTTGCGCTGAGCGTTTACGGCAGTGCGCAAGAACGTCATGTTGCCGACGCCGGGGATTTCGACTGGGTACTGGAACGCCAGAAAAATACCCGCAGCGGCACGCTCTTCCGGTTCCATTTCCAGAAGATCCTCGCCGTCCAGGGTGGCCGAGCCTTCGGTAACTTCGTAGCCATCGCGGCCCGAGAGTACGTAGCTGAGTGTCGACTTGCCCGAGCCGTTCGGACCCATAATCGCATGCACTTTACCTGCCTCGACGGTCAGGTCGACGCCTTTGAGGATTTGCTTCTCCTCTTCCTCAAGTTTCACGTGCAGGTTCTTGATTTCCAGCATTTTTTGTCCTTTTGCGTACCGCAAGGGGCATCCGATAGCCCCAGTCAATGTCTATCCCAGCATCCGGCGCATGAGGCGTGCAGCAACCCATCCCAGGATCGCTCCTCCACCGACTGCCCAAACCGGGTTGATGAAGTCCATGTGATTGATGTTGACATAGGCAACACCCAGCAATCCGCCCAAAACCGGGAGTGCGTAACCCAACAGGGTCAACACGTCATCCTTTCGGATGGTCTTGCCAGGCTTACGCGCCATCAGCCAACCGAGCCTTCGAGAGAAATGGCAACCAGCTGCTGCGCTTCCATCGCGAATTCCATCGGCAGCGCCTGAAGCACGTCCTTGCAGAACCCGTTAACGACCAGCGCCACGGCCTCTTCCTCGTCCATACCGCGCTGGCGGCAGTAGAACAGCTGGTCGTCGTCCACCTTGGACGTCGTCGCTTCGTGTTCAACCCGGCTCGAGTTGTTCTTGACCTCGATATACGGCACCGTGTGGGCCCCGCATTTGTCGCCGATCAGCAAACTGTCGCACTGAGTATAGTTGCGGCTGTCCTTGGCTTTGGGGTGCATCGACACCAGCCCGCGATAAGTGTTCTGAGCCTTACCCGCGCTGATCCCCTTGGACACAATCCGCGACTTGGTGTTCTTGCCCAGATGAACCATCTTCGTACCGGTATCGGCCTGCTGATAGTTGTTGGTGATGGCGATCGAGTAGAACTCGCCCTGACTGTCATCACCGCGCAGGATGCAGGACGGATACTTCCAGGTCACGGCAGAACCGGTCTCGACCTGCGTCCACATCACCTTGGACCTGTCGCCCCGGCAATCAGCACGCTTGGTCACGAAGTTGTAAATGCCGCCCTTGCCGTTCTCGTCCCCGGGGAACCAGTTCTGAACGGTCGAGTATTTCACCTCGGCATCTTCTTCGACGATGATTTCGACCACGGCTGCGTGCAGCTGCGCGGTGTCGCGCTGCGGCGCAGTGCAGCCTTCCAGGTAGGACACATACGAGCCCTTGTCGGCGATGATCAGGGTCCGCTCGAACTGTCCGGTGTTTTCCGCGTTGATGCGGAAATAGGTACTCAGCTCCATCGGGCAGCGCACGCCCGGGGGGATATATACGAACGATCCATCCGAGAACACGGCAGAGTTCAGAGTGGCATAAAAGTTGTCGGATACCGGAACTACGGTGCCAAGATATTTTTTGACAAGTTCGGGATGCTCTTTGATCGCCTCTGAAATCGAACAAAAGATCACACCGGCCTTTTTCAGTTCTGCCTGAAAGGTCGTGCCGACAGAAACCGAGTCAAATACCGCGTCCACAGCAACCTTGCGGCCCTCTGCGGGTGCATCCTCTGCACCTTCCACGCCAGCCAGAATCATCTGTTCTTTCAGTGGGATACCCAGCTTTTCGTATGTTGCCAGCAGCTTAGGGTCGACGTCATCCAGCGACTTGGGCTTCTCCTCCATCGACTTGGGGCGGGCATAGTAATACTGATCCTGAAAGTCGATCTTGGGATAATTGACCATCGCCCAGGTCGGTTCGTCCATCTGGGTCCAGCGGTCAAACGCGGCCAGGCGCCATTCGGTCATCCATTCCGGCTCTTCATTCTTTTCCGAGATAAGACGGACGATATCCGGGTTCACGCCCTTGGGCGCGTATTCCATTTCGATTTCGGTTTCCCATCCGTATTTGTAGGTTCCGACCTCACGCACCGCGTCCACGGTTTCCTGATCGACACCTTCTTTTACCTGGGTCTGGTCCAAAGCGGCCATATGACACCCTCCGTCAGATCACGCGGCACGCGCGCGATGCTTTTTCTCTTTTTCAAGCCACGTTTCGGCGAAACGCAGCACATCTTCTTCACTCGTCCGAGGACCCAGCGACACGCGGATCGCGCTTGCGGCCGTCACCTCGTCATATCCCATGGCGGTCAATACGGTGCTGGCCCGAACCTTTCCGCTTGAACAGGCCGAACCCGCGCTGACCGCAAATCCTGACAGATCCATCTGCATGACTTGCGTTTCGCCCTTCCAACCGGGCGACGCGAAACACAATGTGTTTGGAAGGCGCTCATGACCTTTTCCGACAAAAATAGTCGATTTGGAGCCGGCCTCAAGAGCGTTTTCTAGAATATTTCTAAATTCTGCGATTTCATCCCAAACGCCGTTGGCCAGATCCCGCGCGGCTGCTTCAGCTGCAGCCCCTAACCCTACAATTCCTATGACATTTTCCGTCCCGGACCGACGCCCCATTTCCTGCCCGCCACCCTTGATCTGGGCCGGCAGATCCGTTCCGCGTTTCATCACAACCGCACCAACCCCTTTGGGCCCACCCATCTTATGGGCCGAGATCAGGGCCATCTGCACGTTCAGCCAGTTGAAGGCCACGGGAAGTTTTCCAAAAGCTTGCGTGGCATCCGTTACGGCCAGCCCTGCGGGCAAGGATTGCACGACACCGGTTTCAGAATTGGCCAGTTGCAAGCATGAGTTCTCGGGTTCAAGCACTTTAACTTCACCTGAAGGAAGAACCGACAAATCTTCAACGATCCATGATCTTACGGCATCATGTTCAACTGCTGATCCGTGCAGTCCGCGCCCCGACAACGCCAAAGCAGCGCCTTCTGTGGAGCCAGAGGTAAACACGATGTCCGCCCCATCAGCCCCAAATGCGGCCGCCACCTGAGCGCGTGCGCGTTCAACAAGCGCCTTAGCGGCACGTCCTTCCGCGTGGACAGATGACGGGTTTCCGCAGACATCCATCGCCGCGATCATCGCGTCGCGCGCCTCGGGCCGCAACGGCGTGGTAGCGTTATGGTCCAGATAAATGCGATTCATAGATGCATCTTTTCCAAGTTAGAAGCACAAGCCGTTTTGCCGCCCGAGATACTCATTTTTTATTCGTCCACAACCGCAAACAGACTAGGAACCGCCGGGCACGGTGCCAGATCGTTCTTGATGACATCCGAGAGACGCGTCTGATGCAGAAACACATAGACATTCGCGCTGAGACTTTCCCACAGACGGTTGGTCAGGGATTGGGCCCGGCTTCCCGATGAAGCCCCCGAAGCACCCGCGCCCTTTTGCAGAGCATCTAGGGACTCATCCACTGCGGCCAGAATTTCGACAACGCGGATTTCTGACGCAGGGCGTGCCAGTCGGTAACCGCCCCCCGGCCCGCGAACCGAAGACACCAGTTCTGCGCGCCGGAGTTTGACGAATAACTGCTCAAGATACGGCAGGGAAATGTCTTGCCGCTCAGAGATTTCCCCCAGAGTCACAAGCCCATCTGTTGGTTGCAAAGCGATATCAGCCAGAGCAACCATTGCGTAGCGGCCTTTGGTCGACAGCTTCATTCACTTTCCTTCGTGGCAAGTTCAGTGCGAAATCATTGACGCCGCCGCTACCAATGCGTATCTCCGTCAGGCAGCGTCATACGCAATGCAACGTAATTAGAACCGTTCTAAGGTGTCCGACGATAACCGTCAAGTATTTCCGGCCGCCAGTAGTACAAAGACAGGACTAAAGCACATATGCCCGAGGTGATCTTTCCCGGACCAGAAGGCCGCCTGGAAGGCCGCTACCACCCGCAAAAGGAAAAAGACGCACCGATCGCCATCGTGTTGCACCCGCATCCTCAATTTGGCGGGACCATGAACAACAAGGTGGTCTACAACCTGCATTACGCGTTCTATAACATGGGCTTCACCGTGTTGCGGTTCAATTTCCGCGGCGTGGGCCGCAGCCAGGGTGAATACGATCAGGGCGTGGGTGAACTGAGCGATGCGGCATCCGCGCTGGATTACCTGCAATCGATGAACAACAACTCCAAGCATTGCTGGGTTGCTGGGTTTTCATTCGGCGCATGGATCGGAATGCAACTGCTGATGCGTCGCCCGGAAATCACCGGTTTCATCAGCGTGTCGCCCCCGGCAAACATGTATGACTTTTCATTCCTGGCGCCCTGCCCGTCTTCGGGCCTGATCATCAACGGCACCTCGGACAGGGTCGCGCCGCCGGCCGATACCACTTCGCTTGTCAGCAAGCTGCACGAACAAAAAGGTATCACCATCACGCATACCGAGGTGGAAGGCGCAGACCACTTCTTCCAGGACCGCCATATGGATACGCTGATCGACACCACAACCGACTATGTAAAGCGCCGCCTGACCGAGAACACCCGCTGATGTCGGATACCATCGGCACTCTGGCGGCAAGGCTGGCCGAAGATACGTTGAAGGTTATGGATGAAACCGGCAATGACCGGTTCTTTGTGGAAGTCGGCGAGGTTCTTGCGGCGGCTTCCCAATCATTGGAAGAGGCGTTCCTGACCGAAATCCGGGTTCGCATGGCCGAGCGCAAGGCGCGGCAATTCCTGGTCAAACACCTGTCCGCACATCGCTCGAAACTCAAGGCTATTGAAAAACAATGACTGACAGACTGTCCGCACAGATCGCGTTTCTGAAACAAGCGGACAGGCTGAAATCAGTTGATCGGGCAAATACACTGCTGGATCAGTCCCGGCAGGAAAACTCAGCGGAACACAGCTGGCATCTGGCGTTGTGGGCTTTGGTGATGGCGCCCTTGGCTGAGGATGATGTCGATATTGATCGCGTCATCCGAATGCTTTTGCTGCACGATCTGGTCGAAATCATCGTTGGCGATCATCCGATCCATCTGGCGACAGATTGGTCAGCGGTGGAGCAGGCAGAACAGGCTGCCGCCGAAACGCTGTTTGGCTTGCTGCCGTTCGATCAGACCTCGGAGTTCCTGTCCCTTTGGGCGGAGTTCGAGGCCGATGCGACACCTGATGCCCGTTTTGCCAAAATCCTTGATCGGTGCCAGCCGATGTTTCAAGTGCTCTGCGCACCAAACCCTGATCCCGAACACCTGACCGTTGTGCAGGACAATCTGGATGGCGGCCGCGCTGCCTATCTCGAAACCGCATTTCCTTTTGCGTTCCGACGATCCCGGGCCATGCTGGATGGCGCAGACCTGGAAGAAACCGATCCTTTCTGGGACCGACTACCATTTCTGACCGAAACGGATCAGTTGAAAACCGTATACCGTGCGTCGCGTCTTTTGTACGATTCAAGGTTCGAAAACTCGGCCGAGCATTCCTGGCACATCATGCTCTACGCGTGGATCCTTTCGGAATACTCGGATCCATCTGTGTCAATCGATCGGGTTCTGCGCATGTTGTTGCTGCATGACATCGTCGAAATCGACGCCGGTGATCACCCGATCCACGGGCAGGTCGATCACGCCGCGCAGGCCGCCGAGGAAGAAGCCGCAGCCGAACGTCTGTTCGGACTTTTGCCAGCAACACAACGGGATACGTTCCAGTCATTGTGGCGAGAATTTGAAGCGGCGCAGAGCCCGGACGCCCAGTTCGCAAAGGCGGTTGACCGGTTTCAGGCACCGATCGGAAACCTGGAAACCCAGGGCGGGACATGGGCCGACTACAACGTCACTTTTGGGCAAATCGAAAAGCGGGTGGGCGCTCCCATACAACGCGGGGCTCCGCGGCTTTGGGGCTGGCTCAGACCCAGAATTGCCGAGTTTTTCGAAGTTACGGCCGGTTAAGGGTGCATCAAAAAAAAAAAGGGGCAGAAGCCCCTTTTTCTGGCGTTTCGCGGACACTTAAACCTGTGTACCCTTTAACCGTTCAACAACCTGGGCTGCATCATTGTCGACGGACCCCCCGTCTGCAAGCCACCCTAGCGCCGCTACCAACACCGATAAAATAATGACGGTTCTTGCAAAATTCGTCATGACAAACTCTTCAAACTACTAAACTTAATACAAAAGCTGGCATATCACATTCAGACTTCTGCAAATAGTCTGGTAATCCTGACCTGTGGTCACCTTTCGACGTCTACTGTCGTTGCCCCGCATGACAGAAAATTCTTGCCGTTTGACAGGTTTTTATGCTCAAGCACACCTGAACATTCGTTGTGAGAGTTTTCCATTGCCCAAAGCCTATCTCTTCCTTCTTGTAGCCGTTTTGTCCGAGACGATCGGAACCACAGCATTGCAGGCCAGCCAGCAGTTTACACGCTTCTGGCCGTCGGTTCTGGTTGTTGTGGGCTATGGGTTCGCCTTTTACTTCATGGCACTGACACTGAAATTCATGCCGGTTGGCGTCGTTTACGCAATCTGGTCTGGGCTTGGAATATTTTTGATCGCCATCATTGGCTTCGTGGTGTTCGGCCAAAGGCTGGACTGGCCAGCCGTGATCGGATTGACCTTTATTCTATCCGGAATCCTGATCATTCATCTGTTTTCCAAGACCGCAGGCCACTGAACGCGCGTTAGGGCTGGTATATTTTGTCGCGCCGCGTTATGCGCGCGACAACTTCCAGTTCAAAGGCTGACCTCTCATGGACCTGCGCAATATCGCAATCATCGCTCACGTTGACCACGGCAAGACGACCCTGGTGGATGAGCTGCTCAAACAATCCGGTGCTTTCCGGGAAAACCAGGCCGTAGCCGAACGCGCCATGGACAGCAACGATCTGGAACGCGAACGTGGCATCACCATTCTGGCCAAAGCAACCTCGGTCGAATGGAAAGGTACGCGCATCAACATCGTCGACACCCCCGGCCACGCCGATTTCGGTGGCGAGGTTGAGCGTATCCTCAGCATGGTGGATGGCGTTGTCCTGCTGGTTGACGCTGCCGAAGGACCCATGCCGCAGACCAAGTTCGTGACTTCCAAGGCGCTGGCGCTGGGACTGCGTCCCATTGTGGTTCTGAACAAGGTTGATAAGCCGGATGCAGAACCCGACCGGGCTCTGGATGAATGCTTCGACCTGTTTGCCAACCTTGGCGCCGACGATGACCAGCTGGATTTCCCGGCCATGTATGCCTCGGGCCGTTCGGGCTGGGCCGACATGGAACTGGACGGGCCGCGCAAGGACCTGACCGCCCTGTTCGACCTAATTGTCGATCACGTCCCTGCCCCAAAGCAGGCAGAGAAGAAAAACGAGCCCTTCCGCATGCTCGCCACCACATTGGGCAGCGACCCCTTCATCGGCCGCATCCTGACCGGTCGCGTGGAAAGTGGCACCCTGAAGGCGGGCGACAGCCTCAAGGCGCTCAGCCGGGACGGTAAATTGATCGAGAACTTCCGCGCGTCCAAAATTCTCGCCTTCCGCGGCCTGAGCCAGCAGCCGATCGATGTGGCCGAAGCCGGCGACATTGTCACCATCGCAGGTATGAGCAAGGCCACCGTGGCGGACTCGCTTGTGTCGCCTCAGGTTGACGAGGCCCTGCCCGCGCAACCGATCGACCCGCCGACCATCACAGTGACCTTCGGGATCAACGATTCTCCGCTTGCCGGACGCGACGGGAAAAAGGTCCAGTCTCGGGTGATCCGGGACCGTCTTATGAAAGAAGCCGAGTCCAACGTTGCCATTCGCGTCACCGACACGCCCGGCGGCGAAGCATTCGAGGTCGCAGGCCGCGGCGAATTGCAGATGGGCGTTCTGATTGAGAACATGCGACGTGAAGGGTTCGAACTCAGCATCTCACGCCCGCAGGTTCTTTTCCGCGAGGAAAACGGACAACGGCTTGAGCCGGTTGAAGAAGTCACCATCGATGTGGATGACGAATACTCCGGAGCCGTAATCGAAAAGGTAACAGGTGCACGCAAAGGTGAACTGGTCGAGATGCGCCCTGCTGGTGCAGGCAAAACCCGCATCATTGCCCATGTGCCCTCTCGTGGTCTCATCGGGTATCATGGCGAATTCCTGACCGACACGCGTGGAACCGGCGTTTTGAACCGCGTCTTCCATGGTTGGGCGGCACACAAAGGCCCTATCCCCGGCCGGCGTGCCGGTGTTCTGATCTCAATGGAAAACGGCCAGGCAGTCGCCTATGCACTGTGGAACCTTGAAGAGCGTGGCCGCATGTTCGTTGCCCCTCAGACCGACGTGTATCAGGGCATGGTGATCGGTGAACATTCGCGCGACAACGATCTGGAAGTGAACCCTCTGAAAGGCAAGAAGCTGACCAACGTGCGTGCCAGCGGTTCGGACGACGCCGTGCGTCTGACGCCGCATGTACAGTTTTCTCTGGAAGAGGCGATTGCCTATATCGACGATGACGAACTGGTCGAAGTCACACCCAACGCGGTCCGCCTGCGCAAGCGTTTTCTGGACCCGCATGAGCGTAAACGTATGGCAAAATCAGCCTGATCAACTGCAGACTGTGCATGTCCGAAACGGAAACAATGGCGATTGTGTGGCATATTTGCTTCCAATAAAGATTAAAACTAGAAAGCGGAAACCTGGGCAAATTGCCCGGTTTCCTTTAAAAAGAATAGCGTCTCTCCTTTAAATTGTATTAATTCGAAGTCACTCTCCCAAACTACATCTTGTGGTTTGGTTATTATCAAGGTGTATTTGCGTCAATTGTGTGATGCTCTTCATACGCGCCTTGAACTAGACGGTGCATATGATCGGCATGGTTGAGTAAAAAGTACCAAGGAGTACAACATGGGAACCCTGTCCCGTACCTTTCCGACTTACCTCGTGGCGACTGCTTTCTTCGTCGTTTCGGCTGACGAGTCTTTCGCTGCCGGTGTGTGCGATGTCAAAACTGCGCGCCAGTCCGGCGCATCATCTCAAGTCTTGTGCGAATGTGATGCGGTTACGAGTAGAATGATACGTTATGTCCAACGTCGCGCCGATTTCGACAAGATCCTGGCACGACTTGGCGCTGAGTGTGCGCCTCTGGCTGCACTGCTTACGGATTTTCCAACAGCGTCTACCGGAACCTCAAATCAAAGATCCGGGGACGGTCACCCAGATGAGAACCGCGATACCGGTACTCCCGGCGGAGAAAACTCGGGCGGCGGAGTTGAAGCGACCGGTCCAAGTGGTGGTCCAGAAACCACAGGAGGAGGAACTCCCGGTGGTGAACAGCCCGGCGGTGAACAGCCCGGTGGCGAGCAGCCAGGTGGTGAACAGCCCGGTGGTGAACAGCCAGGTGGCGAGCAGCCAGGTGGTGAAGAGCCAGGTGGCGAGGAGCCGGGTGGCGAGGAGCCGGGTGGCGAGGAGCCGGGTGGCGAGGAGCCGGGTGGCGAGGAGCCGGGTGGCGAGGAGCCGGGTGGTGAAGAACCAGGCGGTGAAGAAGAGCCAACGTGAGGGATCACGGAAGTTGCGGTCAGACGTCCGGATTTGATCCTAGATAGCTCATTTAGCAGCGCACACGTAGCTCTTCGTGTTTTGAAACCTGCCTGAAAAACATGGGTGCAAAGAATTTGTACCCATGCAACGTGTCTCAGCAACTCAAATAAGGTGCGTTGGGCTCAGCTATGACCGTAAACACCCACCCAGTGGCTAGGTCGTTTTGGGTCCTGCATGCGAAGAAAAAGGTACCGCGTCGCTGTCCAGTGCTTGATCCGGTTTGTGAGGTTGTCCAAAACTAAATCGCCGTTGGCTGAGCGATAAACCAGAACTGCATGCGGCCCCCGGCGCCTGTCCAATACTGTAGCGATTAACAGTTTGCTTGGATCTACCCCTGCGTGGATCAAATCTCTTTTCTTCAGCAGGGCGAAGTCTTCACAATCACCGCCTCTTGCCGTTGGCAGTGCCCATCTCTCGCGGGTGTTATACTGGGACTGATCGGTCACTTCGCGGGTCGAGTTATTCACGCGCCGATTAACCTGCTCCACAACCTTCAATTCCTGTTGGCTGGACATGGATACAGATCGTTTTCCTACACAGGCCCAATTGTATTGATTGCAAAGGTTGATGGCGCCGGAAGGTGGCGGTGAAGATGCAACACTTGGAATAAAGCCTCCCTCGGATGCGTGTGCTGACGGTGCCGAGGCAATCGTGCAGATGCTCAAGACGCAAACGGTAGCGACGCACGCCGATATTGGGAAAACTCTGGTGCGGAAGCGCTTCGCCAGTGCAATAAATAAAGACATTCCTACACCCCAATCCTGTGTTTTTTGCACGATCGCGCATTAAACAGGGCCGCACTCCGTCATGGGAAACGACCTGCGAACATCCCAGCTTGGGCAATCACTTTAAAAAATTGGACGGAAAAAAGGGCGAAAATTCGATCTTCAATCTGACTTTTTCGCGCTAGAAGTTGGATGGCGCGGTCATAATTGCGGCGCGAAACCTTCAAGATTGTACGATCCAGTTTGCGTAAGATATTGTTATAGTTAATAAAAAATTGCAACCCATATAGACGGGCCGCGCTTCTAAAATGGATTGTGACATAGGCTAAAGATTGCCGATCTGTCGCCGTATCCCAAAGAAATCTACAAGACGAGCTTTGTAAACTGACAGTTACTCAGTGATTTCAACCACAACCAGCTCGCGTTCGCTCGCCTCACGGGCATGATTCAGCGCTTGCTGGTAGTCGTCCGAGTTGTAGCACTCGACCGCTGCTTCTAGTGACGGGAAGCGGGCGACAACGTTGCGCGGCCGCTCTTTGCCTTCCAGTTGAACGTAACGCGCAGCACGGGCGATGAACTCACCCCCGTGCTTGGCGATGGCTGGCCCGGCCAACTCGGCGTATTTTCCATATGCCTCGGCATCAGTCACTGTTACGTGCGCAATCCAGAGTGCAGCCATTTTATCCTCCCAATACCTGTTCCGCAGCCTTGATCGCCGCATCCGAATTCGAGGCGTCCTTGCCTCCGCCCTGCGCCATATCCGGACGGCCACCGCCGCCCTTTCCGCCCAGTTCAGCCACGGCAGCCCGCACCAAGTCGACTGCGGAGACCCGATCCGTCAGATCTGGCGTGACACCCGCCGCGACGGCCGCCTTGCCGCCGGCGTCGGCAATCAGCAACACCGCCCCTGACCCGAGGCGGCTTTTGTGTTCGTCGATCAGCGACGGAAGATCTTTTCCGGAAACGCCGCTCAAGGCCTGAGCCAGGAATTTGACACCGTTCACCTGTTTGGCCTCCGCGCCACCGCCGGTCGACGGACCAGCCATGGCAAGATCACGGCGCAACTGAGCGACCTCATTTTGCAAGGACTTTCGTTCATCCAGCAGGGACTTCACGCGTCCCACTACATCGTCAGGTTGGGCCTTCAGTTCCAAAGCGATCTGGGCGACGCGGTGATCCTGTGCCGACAGATATCGAAACGCTTCATCCCCGGTCAGGGCTTCGATCCGGCGTACACCCGCACTACTGGCACTGTCACCAAGCACAACGAATGTGCCGATGTCCCCAGTCTGGCGCACATGCGTTCCACCACACAGCTCGATCGACCAGGTTTCCCCGTCGCTGCCTTTGCCAGTCGGCGCCTTGCCCATCGACACCACGCGGACTTCATCGCCATACTTTTCGCCGAACAATGCCTGCGCGCCAAGTTCGCGCGCATCGTCGGGCGTCATGATCCGAGTTTCGACGGCCGAGTTCTGGCGAATGAAATCATTCACCTCTCGTTCGACTTTCTTAACCTCTTCCAGTGTCAGAGCCTTGGAATGGCTGAAGTCGAACCGCAGCCGATCCGCTGCGTTAAGCGAGCCGCGCTGCGCCACATGATCGCCCAGCGTTTCGCGCAAGGCCTCGTGCAATAGGTGCGTGGCCGAATGGTTCGCGCGAATGGCCGTGCGGCGGACGTGATCGACCTCAAGTTCGACTGCGTCGCCCTTGGAAAGCGTACCTTGATCCACGGTCACCTTGTGGGCGTAAACTTTGCCGTCGGCAAATTTTCTGGTGTCTTCGACCAACGCCACATCATCGCGGTCTTCCAGACGGCGAATTTCGCCTGTGTCGCCGATCTGACCACCGGCTTCGCCATAGAACGGCGTCTGGTTCACAACGACCCAGCCGCTGCCGCCCTGCCCGATTTTGTCGACCAAAGAACCATCAACAATCAGCGCGGCGATCTGACCTTCGGCCTTTTCGGTATCGTATCCCAGAAAATCCGTAGCCCCGGCAGCATCGAGAACATCGAACCACACAGCCTGATCCGCCGATTCTCCGGACCCGGCCCAGGCGGCGCGCGCCTTGGCCTTCTGTTCGGCCATGGCCGCATCGAAACCGTCGGTATCGACTGTCCGACCCTTTTCGCGCAGCGCGTCCTGAGTCAGGTCCAGTGGAAAGCCATAGGTGTCATACAGTTTGAACGCGGCATCCCCCGGCAGCGGCGCGCCTTCAGGCAGTCCGGACATCTCGTCATCCAGCAACTTCAATCCGCGGTCCAGAGTTTGCTTGAAACGGGTTTCTTCAAGCAGCAAAGATTCCTCGATCAGCGATTGCGCCTGCCCCAGTTCGGTGTATTGCGCGCCCATCAGTTGGACCAGCGTAGGCACAAGGCGGTGCATAACCGGGTCCTTGGCACCCAGCAGATGGGCATGCCGCATGGCCCGGCGCATAATTCGACGCAGAACATAACCACGCCCGTCGTTTGAAGGCATTACGCCATCGGCAATCAGGAACGAGGTTGACCGCAGGTGATCCGCGATAACGCGGTGATGCACGTTCTGATCACCGTACGGATCCACGCCGGTTGCCTCAGCAGAAGCTTCGATCAGCGTCTTGAACAAGTCGGTGTCATAGTTGTCGTGGCTGCCCTGCAGAAGCGCACCAATCCGTTCCAGCCCCATGCCCGTGTCGATCGACTGCATGTCGAGCTCCACCATCGAGCCATCTTCGAACTGTTCGTTCTGCATGAAAACGATGTTCCAGATTTCGATGAACCGGTCGCCATCTTCCTCGGCCGAACCCGGAGGACCGCCCCAGATATGATCGCCATGATCATAGAAAATCTCGGTGCACGGGCCGCACGGGCCAGTCGGCCCCATCTGCCAGAAGTTGTCGTTGGTTGCGATGCGGATTATCCGGTCTTCGGGCACTCCGACCTTTTTCCAAATCTCAAACGCCTCGTCGTCGGTGTGATACACCGTGGTCAGCAAACGGCTTTTGTCGATCCCGAACTCCTTGGTGATCAACTCCCATGCAAACGGGATTGCATCATTCTTGAAGTAATCGCCGAATGAAAAATTCCCAAGCATCTCAAAGAACGTGTGATGCCGCGCGGTGTATCCCACATTGTCCAGATCGTTGTGCTTGCCGCCCGCACGCACACATTTCTGCGCAGTTGTAGCACGCTGATAGTCGCGAGTTTCAACTCCGGTGAACAGGTTTTTGAACTGCACCATGCCCGAGTTGACAAACATCAGTGTCGGGTCGTTTCGTGGGACCAGCGGGCTGGATGCCACCACTTCGTGCCCCTGTTTTGCAAAGTAGTTCAGGAAGGTGGATCGGATATCGTTCAGCGTGGGCATAAGGCTCTCTCAGCGCGCAATCATCTTGGTCTGCGAAGGTTTAGCCCCGTGCCCTCGCAGTGTCCACAGCATTGGTTTGGCGGAACGAAACAAGACGACCCTGGAGGACCGCCCTGTTCCGTGCTTTCTACATCCTTCTGAAAGGAACCGTGGGATTTCTGTCGTTCGCTTCGGCGCGACGATTACGCTTCGAGAATATCATCCTCGTCCGCATTGGGGGGCAATTCGAAATCCAGACCGTGAGCCGCGCGTATCTTATCCTCGATATCCAGCGCCACGCGGGCGTTGTCACGCAGGAACTGCTTGGCGTTTTCTCGGCCCTGCCCGATCCTTTCGTCGCCATAGCTGAACCACGAACCCGACTTTTCGACCACGCCGGCTTTGACGCCGAGGTCCAGCAACTCACCCATCTTGCTGATGCCTTCGCCATACATGATGTCGAATTCAACCTGCTTGAAGGGCGGCGCCACCTTGTTCTTCACGACTTTCACGCGGGTCTGGTTACCGACCACTTCGTCACGATCCTTGATCGCGCCGATACGGCGAATATCCAGACGGACCGAGCTGTAGAATTTCAGCGCGTTACCACCAGTGGTGGTTTCCGGGCTGCCAAACATGACGCCGATCTTCATCCGAATCTGGTTGATGAAGATCACCATGCACTTCGAACGGCTGATCGAGCCGGTCAGTTTGCGCATTGCCTGGCTCATCAGACGGGCCTGCACGCCGACACTACTGTCGCCCATGTCGCCTTCGAGTTCCGATTTCGGCGTCAGTGCCGCAACCGAATCGACGACAACCATGTTCACGGCCCCTGATCGCACCAGCGTATCGGTGATCTCAAGTGCCTGCTCACCGGTGTCAGGCTGCGAGATCAGCAATTCATCAAGGTCGACGCCCAGCTTACGGGCATATTGCGGATCCAGCGCGTGTTCGGCATCCACAAACGCACAGACACCACCGCGCTTTTGCTGTTCGGCAATGCAGTGAAGGGTCAGCGTGGTCTTGCCCGAGCTTTCCGGGCCGTAGATTTCCACGATCCGGCCCATCGGAAGACCGCCAATACCCAACGCGATGTCCAATCCCAGCGATCCGGTTGAGCTTGCTTCGATGTCCTGCCTGGCGTCTTCGCCCAGCTTCATGATCGACCCTTTGCCGAACTGGCGTTCGATCTGGGCCAGTGCGCTGTCCAGCGCCTTTTGCTTGTCTGCGTTTTTCTTGTCGCTCATCGTCAGAAGATCCGCCATTGTCCTGTCGCTTTCCCTTTTGTCACACCCTTGAACGGGCGGCAATCGCTGCTTTGTTCGCCTCTTGTTCCTTATGGGACCAAAAGTAGAACATTTCAACAAAAACTTATGTAACTCACTGTTCCGGAATTGTGTTAAAGATCCGTTTACGCCAATCTGCGTCAAAGCCGAACGTGAGAAGGACGCAGGTAAATGATTGTTTTTTATAAGGAACGACTGGCTTTTTTGTCGGTCCCCAAAACCGGCAGCACCGCCTATCACACCGCCCTCCGGGAGCACGCGGATATCGTCGTCGCTGGTCCGCCTGAACTCAAGCATGCGCCCGTTCGCCGGTACGATCGCTTTTTTCAGAACATTTTTCGTAAAGTGTACGATACCGAGATGGAAATCATGGCCGTTGTACGCGAACCCATTGATTGGCTGGGTAGCTGGTACAGGTTTCGCAGCCGTCAGGACCGCGTTGGTCACGCGCACTCAACACGTGGCCTGACTTTTGATGAGTTCGTTCAAGCCTACATGCAGACCCCGCGACCTGAGTTTGCGGATGTCGGCACTCAAACCCAGTTCTTTCGCACCCGCAGCAATGGTTTCGGCGCACGTCACGTTTTCAAATACGAGCATCAAGACAAAATTCTGGACTTTCTTCAGGACCGTCTGAACGTCAAAATTGATCTGCAGTGGGAGAACGTATCTCCTCCTGGCGACTTGGCCTTGCCAGAAGAAACCGAACAGAAGTTCCGCAACATACATGGCGCCGAGTTCGCCCTGCATGACTCCGCGCTCTAAGTCGTTCAATTCAGTTGCTGGAAGACCGCTTCAGTCAACTGATTCAACGAAAACGGCTTGGGCAGGAAGGTCGATCTGGCGATTTCGGGACCTGAACCGCTGAACGCGCCTTCGGTATAACCTGACATGAAGATCACGCTGACATCGGGCCGGGTTTCCATCGCTTTGCGCACCCATGTCGGCCCGTCCAACCCCGGCATGACGACATCAGTTACGAATGCGTCGACTTTCAGAGTGGAATCTTCGAGCAGGCGCAAAGCCTCTTCGCCGGAATCCGCTTCAAGCACCTTGTACCCCTTCAACCTCAATGCGCGTGTGGCAAAAGCTCGAACGGGCGCTTCGTCCTCGACCAGCAAGACAACACCGTCACCCTGTTTTGCATTTTGCGGAACCCGACTTTCCTGCTGCGATGGCACTGGCTCAGCCGGGGCAACCGACACCGGTAGAAATACAGTGAACTCGGTTCCGAAGCCCTGCGCGCTGTCGACAAAGATGAAGCCGCCGGTCTGTTTTACGATTCCGTAAACAGTCGACAGGCCCAATCCGGTGCCCTCGCCAGTTCTTTTGGTTGTGTAAAACGGCTCAAAAACCTTTTGCAGCTTGTCCGCTGCAATTCCGACACCGCTGTCGATCACCTTGACCGTCACATACTCGCCCGGCGGAACGGTCGCCCGGTCCCGCCTAAGCGGCTGGGCCATCTCGATGACCTCGGTTTCAATTCGAATTTCCCCGCCTTCAGGCATCGCGTCCCGCGCATTGACAACCAGGTTCATAAACACCTGCTCAAGCTGCCGCTTGTCCGCCCGAACTGGCTTGAGCACCGGATCATGGCTGAGCGTCAATCGGATTTTTTCCCCGACAAGACGGTTCAGAAGATGGATGAGATCGGAAATCGTGTCGCGCAGATCCAACGCTTCGGGTCTGAGGGTTTGTTTGCGGGAAAATGCCAACAACTGGCTGACAAGCGCCGCAGCGCGATTGGCGTTCTGGTTGATCTGAACAAGATCACCGTAGTTCGGATCATTCTGATCGTGCCTCAGTAACAGCAAGTCACAGTGACCCGAGATCGCCGTCAGAAGGTTGTTGAAATCATGCGCAACGCCACCGGCCAATTGTCCGACCGCCTGCATTTTTTGCCCCTGCACAAACTGGGCTTCAAGCGTCTTCAGTTCGGTCGCGTCGTTCAGAACCGCAATCAGGCAAACCTGCCCTTCATGCAGGACACGGCTAAGTGTAACCTGGATAAAGATATCCTTGTCCTTCCGCGTCAGTTTCAGGAACTCGGAACGCGGGCCATCCTCACCGGCGACCGTGCGTGACAGCCAATCGGGAACCGGCTGCCCCAGCCCCTGCATGATTGCGACGACATTGGTCACACCGGGCTCAATATCTCCGATCAGTTTGTTGGCCAATATGTTGGCTTCAAGAATGCATCCGTCAGGAGAGAGACAAAGAACCGGCACAGGCAAATCCGAGAATGTCATCCGTGTTCGGCTTTCGGGCGCGATTTTCAGCGGCACTAGGGCAAAATCGCGCACCATACCCGATCGCGAAATCTGAACAAACGTTCCAGGGACAGCGCCCTCACCTGTCTTGATTTGCAGAATGCTGCCCGGCTCAGGAACGTCACCGGCAATGGCCTGATCCAACGTTTCGGGTTGTCCCCCCAACAGTGCCTGCGCAGCGCTATTGGCTTGCAGAACGGATCCGTTTCTACCTTCCGTCAGAACTGGAATATCCAAACCTTCCCAACGCGAACTTTCGTCCAATCCGAACCGCCAACAGTACAACCCATTGCCAAAGCCAAAAACGCTGACAGGGATGGTCGAACCCAGCGTCACGGCATCCTCGCGCGCACGGCCATTTTGGGCGACCTTCGATTGCAGCCGCAACAAGAGTGCTGCGGGGTTGGCAAAGACAGATCGAAGACAATGGTCGAGACGCTGCCCCTGCGTTGCCCCAAACCGCCTGACGGCTGCCTGGTTGATGATCTGAATATTACCCTGACTGTCCGCGATAAGACATGGGGACAAGTCCTTTTCAACAAACGCCGCCATAACGGATTTTGCGTTTCTTGCGCACCTGTCCGCCAACTGCCCGCGAAACACGACAATACTTCCAGCAGCTGCCAAAGATCCGCCAACAACAATCAGCCCAATCGACCATTCAGACGGAACCGCATTCAGAAACGGTGCAAAGCACAATCCCAGCGCAACCAAGGCCAGCGCCAACAGGCGCGATACGTAAGCTGTGTGACGAACGGAAGGATCAGGAAAAAACTCAGTGGTGTCAGACATAAACGACTCGGAATGTTGGATACCGAGTATGACGGACCCAATACGGTTAATTCCCGCTTAACATAACATCAATGCAGGACTCTCTCGTTTAGGTTGTTAATGCTCCGTTTCTTGTCGCGTCAAGTGTGCCGTAAAAAACCCATCAGTTCCGTGTGTCACCTGCCATGACTTCTGAAACGCTAGGCGCCAATCCGGGTGCATTGTCTGAAACGCGTTCACAATTGCCTCGTTTTCGTCGACAAGCATAGAACACGTCGCATAAGCCAGCAGCCCGCCTGAATGGGTCAGTTGTGAAATCTGCTCGAGTATTTGTGCTTGAATGACGCAAAGATCCTGCAACTTTGCTTCGGTCAACGCCCATTTTCCAGCCGGTGCCCTGCGCCAAGATCCGCTGCCGGAACATGGCGCGTCCGCCAAGACGACGTCAAATGGGGCTTGCCGCAGGATGTCGTCAGCGGACAGTCGCTCGACGTTGACCCCTGCCCGTTCTGCCCGTGTTGGAATATCCTGCATCCGGGCTTCATTGATATCATGGGCAAAAACCTGAACTCCGGGCCGGGCCGCCAATGCCAGTGCTTTTCCCCCGCCGCCTGCGCAATAGTCCAGCACGCGCATTCCGGGTTCAAGGTCGATCGATGCGGCGACTGCCTGACTCGCGGCATCCTGCAATTCGACCATCCCGGACGCAAACGCCCGGCTTTGCGAGATTCTGCGGGCACCCTCGATCACCTCAAGCGCAGTGTCGCAGGCCGGGTGCGGTCTGGTCAGGATGTCGTCCGACTCAAGCACTCGAACAGCCTCAGTCACATCGGACTTGACCAGATTAACACGCAATTGAACGGGGGCCCGGGACTGCAGGGCGTGGGCGGCAGGAATTGCATCCTCACCCAAAGACGCGCTGAACCTTGGCCAAAGCCATTCCGGGATGTCAAACTCCTCCGCTTTGGAGGAGAAACCCCGGCTTGTCTCGTGTTCGGCAACAGGGGGCGGTGCATGTCGTGCGCCCGAAAACAACCCGGCGATATCCTCGCCCTTGGCACGCGCCGACCCGATCATCAGACCCCGACCGGTTTCAGATCCGCCCAGTGCCGAAAACGAGCGCTTGCAGCGCAGGCCGTCAAACACGTGATCCCGCACCCCTGCCCGATCTTTCGAGCCTGCAAACCTGCTGCGCCGGGCCCATCCGGTCAATGCTTTTTCGACCGGTGCGCCATCCAGAATCTCATCCAGTATTTCGATGGCGGCCTGAATGCGGGCGGCAGGGGTCATAAGGCAACTCCGTCGTCAAACGAATGGTCGGAACAGATCATCGTAAAAACCAAAACGGCGCCCGGTAAAGGGCGCCACTTGTTGAACCATCGCAATTACATAACGCGATAATTCGGGCTTTCACGCGTGATCTGGACGTCGTGAACGTGGCTTTCCTTCAGCCCCGCGCCAGTAATTTTCACAAAGGTGCAGTTGCGACGCATTTCTTCAACCGAAGCACATCCGGTATAGCCCATTGCGGCACGCAGCCCGCCCACAAGCTGATGCACGACAGCGCTGGCCGACCCTTTGTAGGGCACCTGCCCTTCGATCCCTTCAGGCACCAGCTTGTCGTTGGCGGCGTCCTTCTGGAAATACCGGTCGGCTGAACCACGTGCCATTGCACCAAGGCTGCCCATCCCCCGATAGGATTTGAAAGAGCGTCCCTGATAAAGGATCACCTCGCCGGGGCTTTCGTCGGTACCTGCAATCATCGAACCGACCATGGCGCAGGATGCGCCGGCTGCAATCGCCTTTGCGAAATCGCCGGAAAACTTGATACCGCCATCTGCGATCACCGGAACCTCGCCAGCGGCGGCGGCACAATCCATGATGGCCGTCAACTGCGGCACACCGACCCCTGCGACCATCCGTGTCGTGCAGATCGACCCCGGACCGATCCCAACCTTGATGGCATCGGCCCCCGCGTCGATCAGTGCCTTGGTTGCCTCACCTGTCGCGACATTTCCCGCGATAATCTGGACTTCATTCGACAGGGCCTTGACGCGCTTTACGGCATCAAGAACGCCCTGTGAATGCCCATGCGCCGTATCTACGACGATGATGTCCGCGCCCGAGTCAATCAGCTCTCCAGAACGCTCGAAACCCGCATCTCCGACCGAGGTTGCGGCTGCAACCCGCAAGCGACCCAGATGATCCTTGCACGCCGTGGGGTTCAGAACGGCCTGCTCGGTGTCTTTCAGTGTCAGAAGACCCGTCAGCTTGCCACTGCCATCAACAACCAGAAGCTTCTCGATCCGGCGCGCACGCATAAGGCTCTTGGCCTCTTCCAGGTCCGCAGGCTCTTTCAGCATGGCCAGATTGTCCGATGTCATCATCATGTGAATCGGAGTGTCCTCGGAAGTGGCAAACCGCATGTCGCGGTTGGTCACGATACCAACAACGCGGCCATCGCCATCGACTACCGGAAATCCGGTGAAATTGTAGCGCTGGACCAACGCCTTGGCGTCCGCAAGCGTCTGATCCGCCCGCAGGGTTACGGGGTTGTACACGATGCCGGATTCAAACCGTTTGACACGCCGAACCTCGCGGGACTGTTCCTCGACTGACAGGTTCTTGTGAATGACGCCAATTCCGCCCGCCTGTGCCATTGCAATGGCCATACGCGCCTCGGTCACGGTGTCCATGGCCGAACTGAGCAATGGGATGTTCATGCTGATGTTGCGCGTCACACGCGTGGTTGTATCCGCCGTCGCAGGAAGGACACTGGATGCCCCCGGAACCAGAAGAACATCGTCAAAGGTGAGTGCCTCACGAATCTGCATTTGCTAACCCCATGCAAAACCCCGTTTGACGGCGACCCTATTGCACGGATTCAGCCCAAGGGAAAGCCCCGCGTGCCAATAGTTTGCCCCGGTTGGCGGGCGGTCTGGTAAAAAACGACGCAAGCTGCGCAAAACGTGCCGCTGAATGCCCTTTCCCTTTGCGCGCAAACTCATATCTTGCCCGGCATACGCGCGAATACAAAAAGGCAGGCCTTCCATGACCACCGACCCACTTGTCGTCTTTACCCCATCGGGCAAACGCGGGCATTTCCCCGTTGGCACTCCGATCCTGACAGCGGCCCGCCAGTTGGGTGTGGACCTCGATTCGGTCTGCGGCGGGCGTGGCATCTGTTCCAAATGCCAGATCACACCCAGCTATGGTGAGTTTCCCAAGCACGGCGTCACCGTGTCCGACGGCGCGCTAAGCGAATGGAACGCGGTCGAGCAACGCTATGACGACAAGCGTGGCCTGAAACCCGGTCGCCGTCTGGGGTGCCAGGCATCGGTCCAGGGCGATGTGGTGATTGATGTCCCACCCGAAAGCCAGGTCCACCGTCAGGTTGTTCGCAAGGCAGCCGCCGCCCGCGCCATCACAATGGACCCTGCGACGCGCCTGTATTTTGTGGTGGTCGAGGAACCGGACATGCACTCGCCCACCGGCGATCTGGAGCGGTTGGAACGGGCCCTGCGTGAACAGTGGAAGATCGACGCCGTGACGGCGGACCTGTCGCTGATGTCCAAGCTTCAGCCTGTGCTGCGCAAGGGAAAGTGGGAAGTCACGGTCGCCGTCCACAAGGGCCACAACGATAGCGTCGCGCGTATCGTCGAAATCTGGCCGGGTCTGCACGAAAGCGGCCTTTACGGCCTTGCCATCGACCTGGGTTCGACCACAATCGCCGCGCACCTGACCGATCTGGAAACGGGCGAGGTCAAGGCGTCCTCGGGCCTGATGAACCCTCAGATACGTTTTGGCGAAGACCTGATGAGCCGGGTTTCCTATTCAATGATGAACCCCGGCGGCGATCGGGAGATGACGAAAGCCGTGCGTGAGGCGATCAATGACCTGACTACCTCGATCGCGGACGAGGCCGGGATCGACGCGGCCCTGATCGTGGAAACCGTGTTTGTCTGCAACCCGGTCATGCACCACCTGCTGCTTGGCCTTGATCCGGTCGAACTGGGACAGGCGCCGTTCGCACTGGCCACATCCGAAAGCATGTCCCTGCCCGCTCGCCAGATGGATCTGACCAACATGAACCCGCGCGCGCAGGTCTATATCCTGCCTTGTATCGCAGGCCATGTAGGCGCGGATTGCGCTGCGGTCGCTTTATCGGAAGAACCCGGCAAATCCGAAGATCTGGTCCTGATCGTGGATGTCGGCACCAATGCGGAAATCCTGTTGGGCAACACCAGCCGCGTTCTGGCCTGCTCGTCGCCGACAGGTCCTGCTTTTGAGGGTGCCCAGATCAGTTCCGGCCAGCGCGCCGCCCCCGGAGCCATCGAACGCATTGAAATCGATCCCGCCACAAAGGAGCCGCGCTTTCGGATCATTGGATCGGAAAAATGGTCCGACGAAGACGGTTTCGATCTGGATGTTGCCACAACCGGAATCACCGGCATTTGCGGCTCCGGCATCATCGAGGCCGTGGCCGAGATGCGCATTGCAGGACTGTTGGACGAAGGCGGCCTGATCGGATCGGCCGAACAGACCGGCACGCCGCGCTGCATCCCCGAAGGGCGGACGCATTCGTACCTAATCCACGACGCCAGTGCCGATGGCGGCCCGCGCATTACTGTAACCCAGGGCGATATCCGGGCAATCCAACTGGCGAAATCGGCGCTCTATGCCGGTGCACGCCTTTTGATGGACGAAATGAAGGTCGACAAGGTCGACCGCGTGGTGCTGGCCGGAGCCTTTGGCGCGCATATCTCGACCAAACACGCGATGGTACTGGGAATGATCCCGGATGCGCCGCTGGAAAAGGTTTCCAGCGCAGGTAATGCCGCCGGGACCGGCGCGCGCATTGCATTGTGCAACATCTCATCCCGGTCCGAAATCGAACGGGTTGTTCGCGAAATCACCAAGATCGAAACCGCTATCGAGCCGAAATTCCAGGATCATTTCGTCGCCGCCAACGCGATCCCGCACAAATCAGATCCGTTCCCGGAACTGGCGCAAGTTGTCACCCTGCCATCGCCATCGTTCAACACAGGTGGCGGAGATGACGAAAAATCTGGCCGGCGCCGCCGCCGGAGGTCATAATCCGGCCATTGACAGGGGGCCGTCATGACTACAGCAAATGAGGAGCAAGCTGAGTATTGGGGAAAATCGGTTCTTGGGGCCAAATGGTTGATCCACGAGGACCAGCTTGACCATCTTCTTGCGCCAGTTCTTGGTCTTGTGCTGGAACGCGCAGCGCTGAAGCCGGGAATGCGGGTGTTGGACATCGGTTGCGGAACCGGTGCCAGCACAATTGCTTCGGCGCAAGAAGTCGGTCGGAATGGCCGCGTTCTGGCTGCCGATTTCTCACAACCCTTCGCACATCGCACGCGCGAACGTTCCTTGGATTTGGGGCTGACGCAGGTTGAGGTCGAATGCGCGGACGCCCAGACTTTTGGGTTTTCCGAAGGGATCCAGGACGCGGTGATTTCCCGTTTTGGCGTCATGTTCTTCGAGGACCCGGTCGCCGCCTTCGCGAATATGGCAAATGCGCTGAAACTCGGCGGGCAGATGACGTTTGCAGCATGGGGACCATTGTCGGACAACCCTTGGTTCAAGCTGCCTTATATCGCGGCCACAAATCAGCTTGGCCAACCCCCAAAAGTAGATCGCTATGCGCCCGGCCCCCTTGCCTTCCACGATATCGAACATGTGACAGATATGATGTCGCGCGCCGGACTATGCGACATTCGCGGTGAAACCGTATCCCTGTTCCTTCACGGGCCGGACACGCTTGAGGAAACTGCGGCACTGTGTATGCGCGTCGGCCCAGCCTCGCGGGTCATTTCTCATTTTGGCGCCTCAGACGGAGATATCAAGGCGATCCGGACCGCAGTCGCCGAAGCTTTCGCGACATTCGCCACAGATGATGGCATCAGCATCCCTGCTGCCATAAACCTGTTCCAGGCCCGCCGGGCCGCCTGAGGGTCCGAAGATCGAAACCCGGTGCAACGCGCAACACCTGCCGGAAACCTATTGGATTCAGAAACTATTGAATTTCGTTTTGCCGCGTGTTTCACCACGGGCAAAACAAACTTTGAACATATCTGGTCTTTTCTAGTTGAGTGGTAACAAATGGCCCAATTAGTGCGACCCCTATTCCTTGGGCGTATTACGCCACTGCAACCAATGGGGATTGATGAAGATAATCCAGCTCTGGACACGCCAATCATCGACACGTAGCTTGCAACTGCTCTTAGGAAAGTACGGTTTCAACCGAGCCATCTGTTCATCGGTTGGCCAAAACAAGTTGCTCATCACGCCTCCTGAAGTTCATGGGCTTGAATCTGCCCGGAGCGAAAACTGCAACCAAATCAACGGGCACAGAGACTAGGGTCGGGGCTCAAAACCAATAGATAATGGTTGCGGCGAGGGCGATGACTGAGCAGAAGACCTTTGGACAGCGTTCATTGCGGGTTGGCACCCACCTCCAGTCTTTGTGTCGGCCAAACATGATCTCAATGCGGTTGCGACGCTTGTCGTATTTGACCGGTGACTTGCGTTGCTCTCGACCGGGGATGCAAGCCCGTATGCCTTTGTCCTGCAAGCTTCTCGGAACCAGTCGACGTCATAGCCGCGATCCCCGGGCAACCATTTGACTTTTGACAGACTGCTCAGCAATGCCCGTGCGCCGATATAATCGCTGACCTGACCGGCGGTGACGAAGAGGTTGAGCGGCCGCCCTTGGCTGTCGCGGATTGCATGCAATTTTGTGTTCATGCCACCTTATTACTACCGATCAGACGGCCACGCCCCCTTTTTTGCGGCCATGCTGGTCGCTGTGCGGTAGGCCTTCAGATAGGTTGCGTCGATCATCACGGTCTGTTACTCACCGAGTTCAGAAGCCAGCCCGACCATCATCCGCGCGAATATCCCTTTCTCACTCCAACGCTTCCACTAGCTGTAGGGGGCCTTGTGCTGGTCATAAGCGGCAGGAGTATCACTCCAACGCAGGTCATTGCAACTGAAGAGGATTATTCCACTCAGCACGCGCTTGTCGTCAACCCATGCCTACCGTGGGACCCCTTCTTTCCCAAGTCTCACGGTAAGCCGCGTGTCGATGACCGGCGTGTGTTGAGCGGGATAATCTTGATCAACCGCAATGGTTTGCGAT